>CAYGQU010000134.1:0-7279 GCA_964352045.1 uncultured Planctomycetaceae bacterium | reverse complement strand
GATAGATGAAGCAAATATTATTGATCAGCCCCGTAGATGTTATTTCAGTCAAAGTCTACTAAACCGATGCATGCGGTATCTTACCTGAGATTGGCATGGTTCGTCCACGCATTACGCATCAGAGTTTAAGGAATCGTTGCCAGCTGAGCGATGCAATCGGGTCGATCCGCAACGGATACCAAAATTGCGCCATTTACCAGATCAACCTTTCTGAGGCTCGAAACGATCGAAAGAGGCTACTTACGTAGTGAAGTAAGATTTCAGCATTTCGACTGATTTCTGGGGCGAAACCGAGTTGATTCGCCAGTTGGTTGCTAGCTCGAAGCCTGCCATCGCCGAAGAGCGAGGAGCAATCTCAATCCACCAGCGAGCCACTTGGTTTGCCACCGAATTTGGAGCGACTTGAAGCACAAGATTTGCTCCTCCTGCGTGTGCCAGTTGAGTTGTCTTTCGGAGAACACTTTGAACCGTTTTAGCGAGTTCGCTTGATTCAGCAGCTGAATCGGCAAAATCTTCGAAAGATTTGCGAGAATCATGGCAAGCGATCCAAGTTTCGAATGCCGCTCGAGGGGCTCGAGGTGAAAAGGCGGAGAAGTTACCGGTGGAGCTAATAGTAAGCCTTTCACATGAAAGTTTCTGTGTTGGTGATTCAGCAATCCGCTGCCACATGGCGCTTACGTCTTCCGGAGCGCGATCAAGGGCTGTGAACTGGCTATGGAGGTGCTCGAGCGAAGCGCCTGCTGCTAGCCCTTCGTTTTTGAACAACAGAAGATATTCGCACTGTGGCAGCGAGCGCCAGTGGCGAATCCGTCTTGCCCACATTTGAATTGCTTTAGTCGCTTGCTCGTCAGGTAGTTCGGCAAAATGAGAACGATGCTCGGGTGACTCGATGATGACCTCGTGCGATCCGTCGGGCAACTCAAATGCAGGATAACGGTTGGGTACAACACGCGTTGACCAATTGCCGTTGTCGTCATTTAGTTGGTCCAACTCGGTCGGCGTATCAGCTTCCGAACCTTGGCAAAAAGGGCAACGCTTTAGCTTCCCTTGCGAGTCATTGGCGGCAAGATCCGTTGGGCGTTGCGAACGGTCGGGAGCGATGCGAACACGTTGCCCCGTGATGGGGTCGTAACACCAATGACTTTTGGAGCAAGGTTCGTCGATCGGAGTGCCTCGTCGTGTCGGTCTTAAAGAGCTTGAATATAACGCAATAAAACTACCGATTATTGCCACAGTTGATAAGCACAAGTTAAGATAATTGGAAGATTCGCTTTGAATCCTACTTCTTCTTAAGCCAAGGTTGGCTGGCAAAGAGCGGCGCTGGTGACAGAATAAAGCTTCGCGTATTCGACGGCGCTGCGATCCCAAGACCAATCTTGTGCCATGCCGGTCGTGATGATTTGATTCCAATTGTTCGGATTATGGTATGCCCCATAGGCTCGTTCAATGGCAAGCGAAAGAGCGTAGGTCGAAGGATCGGCAAACGAGAAACCGTTGGCTGTGTTGTTCGCTAGTGTCGCGTCACAAGTGTTGGTGACCGTGTCGGCTAAGCCCCCTGTTTCGCGGACAAGGGGTACGGTTCCGTACTTGAGGCTATAGAGTTGGTTGAGGCCGCATGGTTCGTACCGGCTTGGCATGAGGAAAATATCCGAGCCTGCTTCGATGCGATGTGCAAGTTCGTTTGAGAAGCCAATTTTGACAGCAACGCGATCAGGATAACGGCCAGCAAGGTTGCGCAGGATATCTTCGTAGCGTTGGTCACCGCTGCCGAGCATAACCCACTGAGCATCCAGCTTCTCGGTTAGTTGCTGCATTGATTCGGAGATGAGATCAAATCCTTTTTGATCGGCTAGGCGCCCCACGCTGGCAAAAATGGGAGCATCGGCTTTCTCGGGCAGTCCTAGCTCACGCTGTAGGGCGCGTTTGCAGTTTGGTTTGCCTTCTTGATAATCATGCAGGCTGTAATTCGTGGCCCCGAGATCAAAAGCGAGGTGCTGATCGGTGGCGGGGTTCCAGACGTCGTAGTCAGCGCCGTTGAGGATGCCACTTAGATCATTGTGGCGATGCCCCAAAACGCCTTCGAGCCCACAGCTCATCGGGGGTGATTGAATTTCTGCTGCATAGCGTGGGCTGACGGTGTTCAGCTTGTCGGCGAAGACCAAGCCTGATTTTAAGAAATTAAGCTGGCCATGGAATTCGAGCTCTTCCCAATTGAAGTGTTCCCAACCAAGACCGGTTAGCTCCATGTCCCAGTGCCAAAAGTTTCCTTGATAAGCAAGGTTATGGATTGTGAACAGGGTGGCGATATTCTGGTAGATCGGGTTATCGGCATAGGTCGTTTTCAAATACGCAGGGATCATTCCCGTTTGCCAATCATGGCAATGCACTACCTGGGGCTTTAGATCAAGCAATTCAATGGCTTTGAGCACCGCCCGATTGAAAAAGATGAATCGTTCACTATTGTCGCGGTAATCGCCATCGGCTTCAAAATAGAGTTGTTCACGATTGAAGTAACTATCTTGCTCGACCAAGTAGACGGGGACTTGGCTGCCTGGCATGGTGCTACGAAGTAACTCGCCCGCTACGATCTTTTTGCCAATAGGAATTTCAAAGCGAATCCCCGTCGGATCAATCCGTTGCCCTGCCTGAAATGCATGGCGAAAACCAGGCATGATCACAGTTGGTGTGAGCCCAAGTCGTTCGAGCGCTATTGGAAGCGCTCCACACACATCACCAAGCCCACCTGTTTTACAGAACGGTACGGCTTCGGTCGTTGCAAAAAGTATATTCACGTCGTTTGCTGCTTCTGGCGTGCTGGGAGGATGACTCAAATAAGATAGAAGACAAGGCCTTCTAAGATAACAAAATCGACCTAATTAGGGGAGTTTGTGCAGCCGTTCTTCTTTGTGCAGTCGATCTGAATTGCCGGATACCGATATAACGCTCACAAGTGGCTTATTCGGCTTGCCTAATCAGCGCCTACGAATTGGCGTGCTAGAGCTGTTAATGAGATTTTCGACTAAATCAGTTCGTCAGCGAAGAGCGATTCGAGCGGCTGCCGTTTGCGGATTTGTCGGCATTTTCCTGCTTCGATCAAGATTTCAGCAACGAGGGGCTTCGAGTTGTAATTGCTTGCCATGGTGTAGCCGTAGGCACCGGTACAGCCAATCACGACCAAATCACCGACCTGCGGATTGGATAGGGGGTGTGTCGTAACGAATCCTCCCTCGGTTTGGGTAAAGATGTCGCCCGATTCACAGAGCGGACCGCCAACGATGAAGTCTTCTGCGGGTTGATTTTCTTGGGCCTTTCCAGCAGGGCAGAGACTTATCGGATGATACGCCCCATACATGGCAGGACGTGCCAAGTTGTTAAAACCGGCATCGACAAGGCAGTAAAGATTGTTACCCATGGTTTTGACGGCCCGAACCTCGGTTAGCATGATCCCTGATTCGGCAGCCAGATAACGGCCTGGTTCGATCTCAAGTCCTACGGGGTGGCAAAATCGCTTGGCGAGTCGTTCGCGTGTCGCGTTCCAAAGTTCGTAATAGCCTGCTAAATCCACCGGAGGTTCGTCACCCCGGTAAGGGGTTGGTAAACCACCACCGGCAGAGATATTAAATACCGACGTGCCGACTTCAAGGGCCGCCTGTTCCATCGCATCGCAGACGCGGCTTAGGTGTTCCATGTCGGTACCCGAACCGATGTGCATATGAAGTCCCGAGATGCTTAGACCATAACGTTCTGCGCGTGCCTTGCAGTCGGTAATCTGCGTATGCCAAATGCCATGCTTTGAACCTTCGCCGCCGGTGTTAACTTTTTGGCTATGCCCATGACCGAAGCCCGGGTTGATACGCAACGTGATCCCACGATTTCTGCCGAGTTGCTGACAACACTCACCATACTGTTCGATCATGTCGGGTGAACCGCAGTTCACTACCAAGTCATGCTCGATTACTAGCTCAAGCGTTTCGCAATCAAACAGATCGGCGGTAAAGACGATTTGCGGATGAGCACCTGATTCGTGATCGCTAGGTTGGCTGGTGTATCCTGCCGCAAGGGCTCTCATGATTTCGCCGGCGCTGACGGCATCGACAACAACCCCTTGCTTTCGGACAAGATTGAGTATTGCCAGATTCGAGCAGGCTTTCTGGGCGTAGCGAATCGTATCGAATTGAGCCAGCGATTTTACCTGCGAGACGATTTTTTCAGCATGATATACATAGCAGGGGGTGCCAAACTCTTTTGCGAGGCGGGCAAGTGATTGGCCGGCGAATTCGGTTGTAATTGGAGGGATCATTATCGCTGGTCACTGGGATTGGCATCGAGAATGGTGATACGAGAACTTGTAGTTTAATACGAAAAGAGGCCCGCCGCAGCGCGACGGGCCTCGCATGATTTCGAGCTTTGCAGAGGAAGGGCTTATTAGACCCCTGCTAAAGGGAAATGGTTCGCTCAGAATCCGCCTCCGCCGCCACCCATTTGCTCGGCTGCAGCAGCCGTGGCAATTTGGCTGATTGCTTTAAGGAGCCATTCCTCGGCTTCATATCTTAATCGAAAACCATTTTCGATAGGTACGATCGAGACCCGAAGTTTGTCACTGTCACTTTCGATTTCGAACAGGCTTGCCGTTTTTGCTTCAAATTCTGCTAGCTGTTCTTCGGGAAGAAACTGGGGAATGAATTCAAACAGTTGCTTCATGGCGATGAACAATTCCACGGGGGGGGCCATTGTCGTATCAGCTTTCGAGGCCGAGGCATCGATGGCAATCTTCAGTGCTTCGTCTTGGTCCTTACCCCACGCAAAATAGGCATACTCTTTGCCAACGCCTAGCGTAAGTTGGAGGCTGTCGCCGACGACTTCGCGAAGTTGTTCAAGTTCTGCCTCATCGGGCAAAGGTAAAGTGATATGATGTAACGCTACGCCAGCATGCGACGCTGTGTCCCAAGCAAAAGTGGGCGTTGGAACTCCATCGGGTAGGGGCTCTTCCTTGGCGGCAGCCTCAAGTTTCTTGAGGGCCGAAACTAATAATTCGGGCGTTTCATGATGAAGCCCCGCGATTGCCGTTACGGCTTTGCCATTGAAAGAAACCGAGGCAGCGCCATCTGACTTTTCGGCAAATACCAATACTTGGTAGGCATCAATGAGTTCGTCATACGCTTCTTTCAAGGCACTTCGCCAAACTTCGCTGTCGATTTCTTTGTTTTCCTCGATTGCTCGGTTACCCTGATCGCGGAAGGTTTGGATCATCACCTCAATTTGCTCACGCTGCTTTTCGAGCATGGCAGGATCGTTATTCGAGCTTGGAATCATGGACATAGCTGCTGTTGGAATATGGAAGCCAGCCAGATTGGTCTTCGCATCGGTATAAGCCGTCATTGCCTTAGAAAAATCGCTATCGTCCACTGCGGTTAGGCTCAGATCGACATAGGTGCTTCGATTATTTGAGTCAATTTGAAGCCCAACGGTAACCTCGTCGATCCCTTCGATAAGGTCAGCAATTTGATCGACTTGAATCGTGGCGAGTCGACGACGTAGTTCGTACTCTTCGTCGGTCTCTTCTTCGCCTCGAATGAGCCCTTGTTCCATACCAACGCGTAGTTGCTCGAGCGCTAGTTCGCGATACATTTCGGGTACGTTCTGTACCATCACTTGCACGCCAAGGTCGTAGTCCTTTACCAATTTCTGAAGAACTTCGCTCGGATCATTAGGGGTCGAGGCGAGTGCTTCGGGTGATTGCGCAACGTAGGTCCATTTGTCCGTCTCTTTGAGATAGATCGTTTGGTCAGGGAGCTCTAGTTCCGTAATGCCATTTCCCGCATCAAACGGTGAGAGCCCCATCTCTTGGATCATGCCAAGCAGTGAGGCAAGGTCGTTGATTGGCAAACAAACAACCGGAGCAAAGGTTTCACCATCCGACTGTACGGAAATGCCTATTGGGCGCGTCTTATCGAGCCCCACGATGCCACGACCCTGAGTAAAGAGGGCGATCATTCCCTCGGCCATGTTGGCGGTTTCAGGCCGCCCCGCCAGTTCGCCAGCGAATTTGAGGTCCGACATTAGATTGTCATAACCCCCGATGGCAGCCATGGCGATCGTTGGCATGCCTGCGGCTTCCGCCTCAGCCATTGAATCGGCCGCTGGTTCGATTTCGATTATTGTTTGGGCTTGGGAAGAGGCTATCCAAGCTGTCGGAGCGAGCATTGTAATAGCCAAGGCCGGTATGCCTAGCGAGAAGGCTTTCTTGCCAAAAATTGAGGGGCCAAATATTGAGCGGACTGTGAATAAGGACAAGGGCATCTTTGTAACGCTCCTGATCGAAAGGTTTGTATGGTGAAGTATTGAGTTGGATATGACGGGGTCGCTAACCAAAATAGATTTTTGCAGCAGGCTAAAAAGCATGGTAAAGCCGACCAATGAATCGTCTCCTAATTATGGCCATTCGGAAAGGGACTCAAAAGCAAAAAAGTCTACCCAACTTGTTGCCTACTGGCTTACGCCACTTTCCAAAAAACATGCTGGCCGAAGCGACAGGTGACTCGTTTTGCTATGCCATGTAAGACGATTCGTCTCACTTCTTTGTTTCTTGCCAAACCAGCAAGAATACAAAAAATAAGAACGGAATTCTTAGGCTCGTGGGACAGATCTTCCTGAGAAAAGCCGCCGTAAACGACAAACGGCCATAATTTGGCGGCTTGAAAGTGCTATTAAAGTGCGTGACTTAGCGCTCACGGTAGGTGATTCGACCTTTGGTCAGGTCGTAAGGAGATAGCTCGACGCGGACTTTGTCGCCAGGAACAATACGGATGAAGTGCTTACGCATCCGGCCAGCGACGTGCGCATTGACGAGGTGTCCTCCTTCGATTTCGACTCGGAATCGTGTATTGGCGAGCGCCTGGGTAACGACGCCCTCGACTTCGAGTGCTTCTTCTTTCTGTTTTTGTGGTTGTTTTGACATGGAGGAATGGGTGCCGAGTGTTGGGGGCGAGTGGGTGTTCTTGAATGGGAAGACGCTCAAAATCGACCTGATTAATAGGCCTTGTTGACCCAACTGGGATGAGTCAATTCTGCTATGAGACAAGCGTCACAGGCTAAATTAATTCCGGGACTATCTAAACCGCCCGGGTATATGCCTGGGGGTGAAACACCTAGTTATCGCTAGCTGACATCCAATTGATGATCACATGGATCGAACGTTTCGATGCTAGCATTACCTTAAGCGGAGAGCCGTAAAGCACAGCTTCCACCCAGGCGGAATAAAACATCATACCAGCCCATT
>CAYGQU010000133.1:0-7326 GCA_964352045.1 uncultured Planctomycetaceae bacterium | reverse complement strand
CTTCGCTTTCGTCGATCAATCCATTCGATTTTTTCATGGAGCCTGATGCCGAGCAATTTCCCTTTAGCTACGAAGCGGAAACACTCGACGACTTGAAGCCTTATCTCACGTTGCGTCCTGCCGGTCCGCGACTTCATGCCTTGCTTGGATCGATCGATCAGAGCAAGCGTAAGACGATTGACTTTTTGGTGGATCTCAATCAGCGTCTTGAAAAAGAGATCGACTACACCGTCCGGCTTGAGCCGGGCGTACAGACGCCTGAAGAGACACTCGAAAAACGTAAGGGCTCATGCCGCGATTCGGCTTGGCTGTTCTGCCAACTGCTTCGCCACCTAGGTTTTGCATCACGATTCGTCTCGGGGTATTTGCTGCAACTAACGGCAGATCAAAAATCGCTCGATGGCCCCTCCGGTCCAGAAGCTGACTTCACTGACCTGCATGCGTGGACCGAAGTCTTTTTACCTGGCGCT
Organism: uncultured Planctomycetaceae bacterium; assembly: GCA_964352045.1. Lineage (GTDB taxonomy): Bacteria > Planctomycetota > Planctomycetia > Pirellulales > Lacipirellulaceae > CAYGQU01. Next base: position 6,856 of record CAYGQU010000133.1, on the reverse strand, counting down.
GGTTGGGTAGGATTGGATCCCACGTCGGGTTTGTTTGCAGGCGAAGGGCATGTTCCTCTTGCCTGTACGCCCGCTCCTACATCGGCAGCACCGATCAGTGGCGCACACGAACCGTGCGAAGTCGAATTCGACTTTGAAATGTCCGTCAAACGGGTTCATGAAGATCCCCGCGTTACGAAACCCTATACCGAAGAACAGTGGGAACGGATCGAATCACTTGGACATGTTGTCGATGAGCATTTGCACCAAAACGATGTTCGTTTGACGATGGGAGGTGAGCCAACGTTTGTGTCGATTGACGACATGGATGGCGATGAATGGCAAACCGATGCCGTTGGCCCAACCAAACGTGGTTTTGGTTACGATTTACTAACGCGGCTCAAAAAACGATTTGGCCAAGGAAGCCTCGTTCACTTTGGGCAGGGGAAATGGTACCCGGGTGAATCTTTGCCACGTTGGGCCATGCACTGTTTTTGGCGAAAAGATGGCGAGCCACTTTGGAACAACGATGCCCTTTTTGCGCGCGATGGGGTTTCTTATGGCCACACGGCTGATGACGCCCTTCGGTTTGGGCAAGATTTAGCCAATCGACTGCAGATGAATCCATCACATGCCGTCAATGCCTACGAAGATACGATGTACTACGCTTGGCGCGAGCGACGTCTACCGGCGAATGTCAACCCGCTGGATTCAAAGCTGGATGATGCTGAAGAACGTGAACGGCTTGCCAAAATCTTCGAGCAGGGGCTAACGAGCCCCGTCGGTGTCGTGCTGCCAATGCAATATCGTTGGTGGGAAACCACACCGAAATGGCACAGTGGCGAATGGGTTGTCCGTGCGGATCAAATGTTCCTTACGCCTGGCGATTCTCCCATGGGGTATCGACTGCCATTGGTTGGATTGCTCTATGGCTCCGAAGCAAATGCCAAGGCAACGTTCTTTGAAGCCGACCCGATGGCAGCGACAACTGCTTTGCCAATGTACGAAGCGCTGCGAAACCGCCCTGGCCTAGGAGCCCCCGCCGCCGCTGTGGCAGGAAGTGCAAATTACCTCATCCAGCGACAAACAGGAGGGCACTCGAGCAATGGCAATTCCTTCGGTGGTATGGGTACCAATTCACAAGACCAAAGCAATGAATTAGAAGCGGCGTCAAACGATTCTGAATCGAATACTAATTTTGGTGAATTATGCAAAGTCGATGTCAATTACAACGATCCAGCACAAGTCGTGCGGACTGCCCTTTGTGTTGAGCCCCGCAATGGAACGTTGCATGTTTTTATGCCACCCACGGATCGCTTAGAAGTTTATCTAGAACTCGTATCGGCAATTGAAGCGACTGCCGAGTCGCTTAACACGCCGATTGTGTTAGAAGGTTACCTTCCACCGACCGACCTTCGCTTGCAACATGTCAAAGTCACACCCGACCCAGGCGTTCTGGAAGTCAACGTTCATCCTGCTGAAAATTGGAATGAACTCGTTGAAATCACAACGGGCGTCTACGAAGATGCACGGCAAACAAGATTGGGCACTGAGAAGTATGACACCGACGGATCTCACACCGGAACCGGTGGTGGTAACCACGTTGTGCTTGGGGGTAGAACGGCTGCTGATAGCCCCTGGTTGCGTCGTCCTGATTTACTGAAGAGCTTCGTCGCATTTTGGCAGAATCATCCTTCGCTTTCGTATTTGTTCTCTGGCAAGTTCATCGGCCCGACCAGCCAAGCGCCACGGGTAGAAGAATCACGCGTCGATGCAATGTATGAATTGAAGATCGCTTTCGAGCAAATTCAGACAGGCAAAGATTGTCCTCCTTGGATGGTTGATCGTGTCTTTCGTAATTTGCTCGTCGATGGTACTGGTAACACCCACCGGGCAGAGTTTTGTATCGACAAGCTTTTCTCGCCTGACAGTGCGAGTGGCCGGCTAGGATTACTCGAGTTCCGAGCATTTGAAATGCCCCCGCATGCTCGGATGAGTCTTACCCAACAATTGCTAATTCGTGCGCTAGTCGCCAAGTTTTGGGAGAAGCCTTACACGACTCCCGTTGTTTCTTGGGGCACCGCGCTGCACGATCGGTGGATGTTGCCACACTTTATTTGGCAAGACTTTGAAGATGTTATCTCACAGGTCAACGAATCAGGTTTTGCACTCGAGCAAGATTGGTTCGATTCGCACTGGGAGTTCCGATTCCCCGTGATTGGAAGATTCACACAACGGGGTGTCTCGGTCGAATTACGACGCGCTCTCGAACCTTGGTATGTGCTAGGCGAAGAGCAATCGAATGGCGGAATGTCTCGTTATGTCGATTCCTCGGTCGAACGACTCCAGGTGAAAGTCAATGGCATGACCAACCCAAGGTATATTATTGCTTGCAACGGGCGCCGCGTGCCGCTCCATCCAACTGGAAATGATGGCGAATACGTTGCGGGCGTCCGCTATCGTGCGTGGCAACCACCAAGTTGCTTGCATCCGACCATTCCTGTGGATGATCCCATTACGATTGATTTGCTCGATACCTGGTTGAGTCGCTCGCTAGGTGGCTGCCAATACTATGTAGGCCATCCAGGTGGATTAAACCCTTCAACTTTCCCGGTAAATGCTCTAGAGGCCGAAAGTCGTCGTGCAACGCGATTCTTTGGGTTTGGACATACGCCCGGAGAGGTTAAGATTCCAGCAACAGAGTCCAATCCAGAATTTCCCCACACGCTTGATTTACGGCGCGGCAAACATTGATGCAAAGCCAGCGGCAAACTAATTCGGGGGGCGTTAATCCTGGTAATGGCGAACCAATTGGCCCCCTTCTGGGACAACTGCCCGGACAAAAACCTTTGTCGGGCTATATGCCTCCTCTTGGGGCTTATGACGAACTGCTCGATGCGTCCGGCGCCGTCAGGCCACAATGGCATTCGTTTGTAGCCCAGCTCGATCGTTTGGGCGGTAAGGTGTTTGAACGACGTTGGCTCCAATCGCAGCGTCTGATCCACGAGAACGGTGTCGCCTATAGTCCCCACCGTGGACCCAAAGAAAGGCCACGCCCCTGGAAGCTCGATCCACTCCCAGTGCTCATCGAGCGAAGCGAATGGCAAGCGATCGCCGAAGGTTTGCAACAGCGCGGTCGGTTGCTTGAACTTGTGCTGCAAGATCTCTACGGCCCGCAAGAATTAATTCGTTCGGGCGTGTTGCCTGCAAATTTACTCTACTCGCATCCTAGCTATTACTTAGCACTGCGTAAGAATACGATGCCAGCCGGCACACCGACTGGCCGGATGCTGACGTTTTATTCAGCTGATATTGGCCGATCGCCAAACGGCAAATGGTGGGTCTTAGCGGATCGAACCGAAGCACCTTCGGGCGTAGGTTTTGCGCTCGAGAATCGAATCGTTGTTTCGCGAATGCTTGCCGAACCATTCCGTGATGGTCGCGTGGAACGCCTTGCCAGTTATTTCGTTCAACTACGCGAAACGCTTGCACAACTCGCCCCGCAACAAGTAAGAAATCCGCGTGTCGCAATTCTCAGCCAAGGACCAGGGCAACCCAACTATTTTGAAGATGCTTACTTGGCCCGCTACTTGGGCTACACCTTAGTCGAAGGGGAAGACATCACGGTTCGCAATCGCAAGCTTTGGCTCAAAACACTCCAGGGCCTTGCACCGATTGATGTGCTGATACGCCGACCCAACACCGAAAATTGCGATCCTCTAGAGATGGGGGGGAGTGCCCCCTCGGGCGTTGCCGGATTAACCCAGTCGGCACGCGATGGTCTACTTGCCATGGCAAATCCCTTGGGATCAGGCCTGGTCGAATCACCCGCTTTCTTGGCGTATCTCCCCCAGCTTTGCCAAGCTTTACTCAAAGAAGATCTTAAACTGCCCGGGGTAGCAACTTGGTGGTGCGGCGATCCTACCTCGCTTGAGTATGTGCTAAAAAATCTCGATCGGCTGATCCTCAAAAAAGCCTTCCGACAACGGGGCAAGGAGAGCGATTTCACGCAAGCCTTAAGACAAGAAACAAATGATCAACTTGCCGCAAGAATTTGTGCAAATCCCAGCTATTATGTTGCTCAAGAAAGAGTCCAAAGATCGACGGCACCTTGTTTTAGTAATGGGCATATCGTGCCGACACACATCGCGCTAAGGACCTTTGCGATCGCCGATCAGGATTCGTTTCATGTGCTCGAAGGGGCCCTGGCACGCACCTCCTTCAAGACAGAACCTTTGGTCGAATCGGCTTCGCTATCTGCCGAGGGGAGCAAGGATGTCTGGATTGTCAGCAAAGAACAGGTCGAGCCCGTTTCGCTCTTACCCGACGACGACGAACCGATCGCCTTGGTTCGTATAGGCGATGAACTTCCCAGCCGCGTAGCAGGTAATAGCTACTGGCTTGGCCGCAACATGGAACGAGTCGATTCCAAAGCTCGTTTACTACGAACCGTTGCCAACCGACTTACGGGCGAGCGAGATCCAAGAGAGTTACCCGAGGTTTTCCCACTCATCCGTGCGTTAGCGGTCCAGGGGCAAATCGAACCCGATTACGTCGTTGAAAAATTACGCGATCTGCTGCCACACGTCGATCAATCGCTACCCAATCAGGTGATCAATCGAAAGCAATCGGGTTCCCTCAGTGCCAATATCGACTCAGTCTTTGCATCGGCACTTAAGGTGCGCGATCGACTCTCGCGCGATGCATGGCGAGTCTTTATTCGACTTAGTGAGATATTTGATGGCATGGAGAGCACTCCCGCTGACCTTACCGATCTTATTAACACAACGGATGAAATGATCGTCGATCTGGCAGCCGTCGGCGGGATGGTTGTCGAAAGCATGACGCGGACCCAATTCTATCGCTTCCTCGACCTAGGCCGACGCCTCGAGCGAGCGATTCAAATCGTCGATTTACTAGGCAGCTGTTTGGTGGAATCCAACCAGTACGGACATGGAATGCTCGAGGCTTTACTCGACACAACCGACAGCTTAATGACCTATCGTTCGCGATATCGAGCGAATCTCAAGCTTGCGGCAATGCTCGATTTGTTGGTGACGGACGAATCGAATCCCCGCAGTTTGGCGTTTCAGCTTAATACCATTGATCGACATGTGGGTAAACTACCACGTATCAGCGAGGAGCCTGCCGAAACGGCGGTCGAACAACGACTTGCCTCGACCATGGCACACACGATCCGCATGACCGATGTTACCTCGTTAGCCGAGTCACACGAAATGAACGATCCGAAGCCATTAGCTGCTTTGCTCGACCAACTGAGTAAAGAATTGCCTGCACTATCCGATGCGATTGCGATGAAGTACTTAGTTCATGCCGGTGCCACACGTCAATTGTCACCTCTTTGATACAGAGGTGTTTGAAAAATGGACTCATCCACAAGCCACTATCGCATTCAGCATATTACCAAATATGCCTACACCGAACCGGTTGCCGTTGGTCACAATCTCATTCGGTTAGCCCCGCTTGAGGGACCTTTGCAACAACGTCGTAGTTATCGACTGCTTGTTATCCCCGAGCCAACCGACTCGATTATTCGCCAAGATGCATTTGGCAATCAGGTCGATTACTTTTCTATCGAAGAGGCACATCGTGGGCTGACGCTTAGCGCGACAAGTGATTTGGTAGTAACCAATAAAGCTTGTCCCCTGCCTGGTCCTGGTTGGGAAACCGTGCGAGATAGCCTGCCTCATTTGCCCAGCAATGACTTGATTCAGCCTTATCAGTTTACCTTTCAATCGGCGCTCGTTCCAACGGAAGCAACCTACGCCAATTATGCAACCTTGGCGTTTACGCCAGGCAGGCCAATCGTTGATGCTGTTCGTGATCTTACCAGCCGAATTCATCGTGACTTTGATTACGATCCTCATGCGACAACCGTTAGCACGCCCATCAAAGAAGCTTTTGAAAAACGCGCCGGCGTGTGCCAAGACTTTGCCCATGTGGCAATTGCATGCCTCCGATCCATTGGCCTGTCAGCACGTTATGTAAGCGGCTATTTGCGAACCCTACCACCACCAGGAAAACCGCGATTGATAGGGGCCGACGCCTCACACGCTTGGCTATCGGTCTATTGCGGTGAAGTAGGTTGGATCGACACCGACCCGACCAACGATAAACTAATGAACAACGATTACGTAACAATCGCCTACGGCCGCGACTATGCCGATGTCTGCCCGATTCAAGGCGTCTATGTAGGCGGCGGTAGCCACACGATGAGCGTCTCGGTCGATGTTGCTCCGATTGAAGCTTGATAACGGAAGGCCAATAGCGGTTAACGAAGCGACGACATTTTTTCGCGTAGCGTTGCTAATTGCTTTTCAAAACCTTCTTGGTCGATACGCACACGGTCCAAGATTTTTTCGCTGCTCGATTTGATCGTTTCAGTCCATTTACGAACATCTTCAAGCTTCGATGCATGCTTTTCAAGATTGTTCACTGTCCGATCAATCGCATCGAAATCAACTTCTTCGTTTTCCTTTGCACGATAAAACTCGACCACACAGGCTCGGGAAATTTCAATCGCTGCTAGTAGATAGGGATCGGTCGAGGGGTCTTCCGCATCCCAAACCACGATGAGGTCATTTCGGTAACGTGCCAGTGGCTTCATCGCTTCGGGCGCGGTTTGTCGCGAGAAAATAAACACACCGAAGTCGGCCGATCGGTTCTTGCGTGCCTCTTCGATTTCGTCCAATGCTTTGCGGTTGGTATAACTCGCATCCTCTTTCATTTCAAAGACGATCGTCGAACCGGCTGCCGCCGAGTCGGGCCCTAGCGTTAACGTGGCATCTCCTTTTTTGTTGTTTCGGATTAATCCCGGAGTGCCTCCGGTTGCTTCGGCCACATCACCTCGTTGCTG
>CAYGQU010000132.1:0-7334 GCA_964352045.1 uncultured Planctomycetaceae bacterium | reverse complement strand
GTACTTGCCAAACATTTCGATGACTTCTGGAGCTAACAAGGCTGGCAACGCATCGGCCGTTGTTTTGTTGTTCAGCAAACCACGCTTAGCAGCTTCAGCATGCCATTCGTCTGAATAGCCATCGCCATTGAAGACAATGTCGCCACATTCATTCATGATTTCCGTTAACAACGACTGAACCGCACCGTTAAGCTTCGAGTCATCGCCACCCGTGGCAGCTTCGAGTTTCGAGGCACAGTAGTCTAGCGCTTCGGCAACGATCGTGTTCATTGCAACCAGCGGACCAGCGATCGAGAAGTTCGAGCCAACCGCTCGGAACTCAAAACGGTTACCTGTGAAAGCAAACGGGCTTGTTCGGTTACGGTCACCAGCGTCTTTATCCAATGGAGGTAGCGTATCGACGCCAACTTCCAATTGTCCCTTAGGAATTGACGAACTCGCACCGCCACCTTTGATTTGATCAAAGACATTCTGAAGTTGATCACCCAAGAAGATCGAAATGATCGCCGGGGGAGCTTCATTTGCACCAAGGCGATGGTCATTACCAGCCGAAGCAACAACCGCACGCAATAGCCCTTGGTGTTTGTAAACAGCACGGATAACGGCAGCGCAGAAGACGAGGAACTGAGCATTTTCGTGTGGCGTATCACCCGGATCGAGCAAGTTGCCATGGGCGCTACTGCCCAGTGACCAGTTCACGTGCTTACCACTACCATTGACGCCAGCGAAAGGTTTTTCGTGCGTCAGGCAAACCAAGTCGTACTTCTTAGCAACTTTTTTGAGCACCATCATGATAAGTTGCTGATGGTCCGTCGCCACATTAGCCGTTTCAAACATCGGTGCGAGTTCAAACTGGCCTGGGGCGACTTCGTTGTGCCGTGTTTTAACGGGTACACCTAGACGGAACAACTCGCGTTCGGCATCACACATGAAAGCCAAGACACGGTCAGGAATCGCACCGAAGTAATGGTCGTCAAACTCTTGTCCCTTAGGGGGTGCCGCACCAAACAACGTACGATCCGTGTTCAACAGGTCGGGACGAGCGTAGTAGAAACCTTTGTCAATCAAAAAATATTCTTGCTCAGGACCAGCGGTCGAAGCGACAAACGCTTTGGCATCGTGCCCAAACAGTTTGGTAATCCGGTGTGCTTGATCATCGAGCGCTTGCATGCTTCGCAGAACAGGCGTTTTCTTATCGAGTGCTTCGCCTGTCCAAGAAACGAAAGCTGTCGGAATGCAAAGAGTCGTCCCGTTAGGGTTTTCGAGAATGTAAGCAGGGCTCGTAACATCCCAAATCGTGTAACCACGAGCTGCGTGTGTTTGTCGAATGCCACCTGAGGGAAAACTCGATCCGTCAGGCTCGCCCTGGATGAGTTCTTTACCGCTGAACTGGGCAATCGTTGCGCCGTCGCCGGTCGGGGACATGAAGCTATCGTGCTTCTCGGCAGTTCCGCCTGTTAGGGGGTAGAAGATGTGGGTGTAGTGGGTTGCCCCTTTTTCGACAGCCCAATCCTTCATAGCGGCTGCAACGGCGTCAGCCACCGAGGAGTCAAGTTTTTCGCCCGCGTCGATCGTGTTCATCAACGAGCTGAAGACTGCCTTTGGCAGACGTTTCTTCATCACGGACTTGCTAAAGACACTCTCGCCAAAAACTTCTTCGGGCGAACTCCCTTCAAAATCAATTGGCGTCGATGAAGAGCGGTAGCTCTGGGCTGATGCAACCGCCGCCTGACGTGATGAACCTGAAGAGTAGGATGACCCACTCGTTTTACCATTATTAAGGGTTTCCGTGCTCACGCTAAATCAGCCCTGGGGAGGGCATCCTCTGTCTGGGTCCGTGCCCTAGTTGACTTTCACTACTCAAAGAATCGCCTTGTCGAAGAGTTTATTCGGATCGATCCCAGAAAAGTTTCTACGAATGATTCGGTGAGGAGCGAGTCAGTTTTGGTGGGCAAGCGGACGGTTTTAGAAAGGAAAAATCTACGACCAGTAACTTTGTATATGAGTTCTAGCCGTATTCGATACGAGATTCCAGCAAGAACCGCAAATTTTATGCCGTCCGATGGCAAACTACATCAATCAGCGATTTTAGCGAATACGATCCCGTTTGTCTGCCCATTGCCTAGGCCATGTCGCACATATCTCCAGCAATCCCTCATTTATCTCCAATAAAACCCATGCCTAAACCGGCGGCGATCCGAATGATTACCGAATCGACTACTCATGAAAGCGACCTCTTCCCAACGTCTTTACAACGTCGGATGGCCTGCACGCAACGATTACTATTAGCAAACGATCGCTTCTTTTGTTTCCCTAATTGCTACTTTTCGATACGATTTTCGTAAGCCTTTCTAGGTTCTCTTCTTAGTAAAATTGAGTACTATTAAGTGAGCCCTATTCTCTGCGCTCATTCGACAGAAGTTATCGCTTCTTGCCCACAAAATCACTTAATTACGAGTCATCCTGATGAAGGAACACGAATCCATGACACCACAAGATGTTCTTGCTCTATGCCGTGAGAAAGATATCAAAGCAGTCGATTTCCGGTTCATGGATTTTCCAGGCGTTTGGCAACATTTTACGATTCCCGTCGATAAACTCGACGAAGGGGTCTTTGAAGATGGCCTCGGATTCGACGGTTCGAGTATCCGTGGTTGGCAGGCCATTAACGAAAGCGACATGCTGCTCATGCCGCAACCAGAAACAACCTTTGTCGATCCGTTTATCCAGTTGCCAACGATTAGCATGATCTGCAACGTGCAAGATCCGATCACCCGAGAAGACTACACCCGCGATCCACGCAACGTCGCTCGCAAGGCCGTGAATTATCTCAAGTCGACTGGCATTGCCGACACCGTCAACATTGGCCCCGAAGCAGAATTCTTTATCTTCGACGACGTTCGGTTCGATCAATCCCCCAGCGAAGGCTTTTATAGCCTCGATAGTGTCGAAGCCGAATGGAATCGAGGTACCGACGAAGGACCCAATCTGGGGCATAAGCTGCGACACAAAGAGGGTTATTTTCCTTGCCCCCCTGCTGATCAGCTGATGGACCTACGCAACGAGATGATGCAAACGATGATCGACTGCGGTCTCGACGTAGAATGCCAGCATCACGAAGTCGCAACCGCGGGCCAAGCCGAAATTGATTTGAAATACAACGATCTCCTTTCAATGGCCGATGACACTTGCTTATACAAATATATCGTCAAGAATGTCGCCTTCCGAAATGGACGAACTGTAACTTTCATGCCAAAGCCCCTCTTTGGTGACAATGGTTCGGGAATGCACACGCATATATCTTTTTGGCGCGGGGGCGAACCCTTGTTTGCCGGCAGTGGCTACGCAGGCTTGTCCGACGAAGCGCTATTCGCCATCGGTGGTATCCTTCGGCATGCTCCTGCTTTGCTCGCGCTAACGAATCCAACAACTAACAGCTACAAGCGTTTGGTTCCGGGATATGAGGCCCCTGTAAACTTAGCCTACAGCCAGCGCAACCGATCAGCCGCTTGTCGAATTCCGATGTACAGCCCTAGCCCCAAGGCAAAACGAATCGAGTTCCGGTGTCCTGACCCGAGCGCAAATCCTTACCTCGCCTTCTCGGCCTTAACCATGGCTTGCATCGACGGCATTCAAAACAAAATCCATCCAGGCGAACCGCTCGACAAAGACATTTACGATCTTGCTCCCGAAGAGTTGGCTTCGGTCCCCAAAACACCCGGCTCGCTAGCAGGTGCGCTCGATGCGTTGGAACAAGACCACGAGTTTCTTCTCCGTGGCGATGTCTTTACCGAAGATGTCATCAACACCTGGATCGCTTACAAACGTCAAAATGAAGTTGATGCCATCAACTTACGACCCCATCCGTATGAATTCTGCCTGTATTACGACATTTGAGTCAAATCCTGCATAACTACATTTCTTTGTGCACAAAGCCGCAAAGATAAATTTTCAAGAAAATCCATAAATCTTAGGGCCAAAGTTTGATGAGGCGTAAAGTTTGGTTTAGTATGAAGTAGTGATGGATTCGCAGTACAGAGATAAGTAACAGGAGGGTTACTTTTTCTAGCCCGAGCGTAGGGTAACGCTCGGCCAGGTTGGCTGATTCTAGCGTAGGGTAACGCAAGCTAACTTGACGATACATTGCCATTGAAAGATCAGTGGTATCGGGGGCAAGCATGCCTAAACCTTTTCGTGGAACGGTGTACTTTTAGCTGGCCTTTCCTTTCGAACTTTGAAGCCTTCTTGAGCTTTGAAGGCCCCTTAAACTTTGATGGTGAGTAGAACTCATGAATTCCCTAACAACCGACATTTCTCTTAGCCAGAGCGGCTATTTCTGCGCTACCAAACACTCGATTCTCAAATTAACAAGCATTGGCTTTACTTGGTTAGCTACTTTCTTCCTTGCGTCAGCGGCACAAGCCGCGATCATGTACGGTGACTTTAGTGACATCCCACCCGGCGGGGTAATGTATCTTGATGTCGAAGAAAGTTCTTTCTCAAACACACTTCCGCCCGGCCTTTATGGCGCGCCCACTATTACGGGAAATCTTCTTGACTTCGATCCCTCGGCGTTTGGAATTTCTTCTTCCGACGGAGCTTCAGACCTAATTGATGGCCAACTCAACTTTACCTTGATGGCACTACCCGGAGCAGGTATTACGGGCTTCTCGATTGTCGAAGGGGGAGACTTCAGTTTTTCAGGCATAACACCAAGTGCAGGTACATTTGTCTCGGCTTCTGCAGGTGCAACGGTTTCGATTCTTGAAGTCGATGGGGTTGCACTGCCGACACCGATCTCGCTTTTTGCTTCCGATACATTTGTAACTGACTACCCCACGACAGGCGGAGCTCCTTCGACCGGTTTATTACCGTGGTCGTTGGTCACGTTTGTTGATCTCGGTTCGGCCATTCCGTTCCCCTTTACCGAAGGGGCAACCAAAATCGAAGTCGCGATCAACAACCAGCTCAACACAGCCACAGCCGGTCCCGGTAATACGGCGGCCATCGCTAAGAAAGATTTCAAAATCATTCCCGTTGGCGATCTGACACCAAACGCTGTTCCCGAGCCAGCAAGCTTACTAGGCATGACCATGCTTATGGTCGGCATGTCGTTAAAACGCCGCTAAAAAAGATCTTTTTGCTCAGAGAGATCATCACAGCAAATAGTACCAATTTTAACATCAAGCTAAGAAAACAGCTGCTTGTCTCTTAGCTTGATGTTTTATCTTGCCGGAGCAACATGCTGCCAGAGAAAGGCCCAAATGTCGGCGGCTTCTTCGATTCGCTTCGTGATTGGTTTGCCTGCACCATGTCCTGCGCTCGTTTCGATGCGGATCAACAACGGGTTCGCTTTCGCATTGCCTTGCATTTGAGCATGTTGCAAAGCGGCAGCAAACTTAAAGCTATGCATCGGAACAACTCGATCATCTGTGTCAGCAGTCGTTATCAACGTAGCCGGATACACAACGCCAGGGCGTACGTTGTGATAGGGCGAGTAGTCTAGTAGATACGAAAACATAGCGGGATTATCGGGCGAGCCATACTCGTCACGCCAAAATTGTCCTGCAGTAAAGCGATGGAAACGAAGCATATCCATCACTCCTACCGAGGGCAGGCAAGCGCTGAAGAGTTCGGGTCGCTGGATCATGACGGCTCCGACAAGAAGCCCTCCGTTGCTACCCCCTTGAATTCCCAAATGGGCCGCGTCAGCAATCCGTTGTTCGTCAAGCCACTCGGCAGCAGCGATAAAATCATCAAACACATTTTGCTTTTTGTCGAGTTTCCCAGCTTCGTGCCAAGCCTCACCATATTCACCGCCACCCCGTAAATTAGCTATCGCGAGTACGCCACCTCGTTCGACCCAAGCAAGCCAACTTGCCGAATAAGTGGGGGTTAAAGAAATGGTAAAACCACCATAGGCGTAAAGCAGCGTTGGGTTCCTGCCGTGGAATTCGATTCCCCGTTTATGCATTAAAAAGATTGGTATCTTTGTGCCATCTTTGCTTGCATAAAACTCGCGCCGGACAATCAATTGGCTTAAATCAACACCAACTTGGGGTTGAAAAAGCTGGGTAGATGCACCGGTTGAAAGATCGTAGCGATAAGTCGTCGGAGGCGTATCGTAGCTGGTATAAGTATAAAAAGTTTCGCCCGCATCGCGCCAACCTCCGAATCCCCCAACCGAACCGACACCCGGTAATTGAACACGCTCTAACTCTTTGCCATCCCTTGAATAAACCAATACTGCGGCAGCGACATCCTCTAGATAACTCGCATAAAACTTTTCGCCAAGCAGCGAAGCTCCTTCCAAGGTGGCTTCCCGCTCAGGAATAACTTCAACCAATCGTTCACGAAAAGTTTGCTTAGATTTAGCGCCCAAATCGAATTGAACAATACGGTATTGGGATGCTTCGTAGTCGGTATAAAGATAAAGCTGATCGCCAACAACGGCTATGGGAGAGAAAGTATTACAAAAATCTTCGACAAGAGGTTTCCAAGCGGATAAATCATTCGTCTTCGTGACGAACGGTTCATCCATTTTTCGGTAATAAAGCTGATTCTGGGGATCGGTCCCTTGGCCAATTTGCAACAGCAAATAGTTACCCTCTTCGGTCACGCTTAAATAAGCTGTTCGATCAGGTTGCGATGGGTCTTGAAAAATAGTGACGTCTTCACGCTGATCGGTACCCACTTTGTGATAGCAAACCATTCGGTTCTTAGCCGTGGCTTGGTGCTTTTCACCCTCTTCTGGCTCAGGATATCGAGTGTAGTAAAAACCTTCGCTGCGTTTATCCCACTGAACGCTACCAAACCTGACCCAACGAATGACGTCGGTAAGTTCGGTTTCCGATTCGATATCGAGTAGATGGATTGTTCGCCAGTCGCTACCCGACTCACTTTTTAAGTAAGCCAAGAGCTTTCCATCGGGGCTCGAACGATAGCTCGCCAGCGCAATCGTGCCATCCGATGACCAGAGATTGGGGTCAATCAAAACACGCCCCTCTTCGGTCGGTGAGTCCGTTAAATACAAAACCGCCTGATTCTGCAGTCCATCATTACGACGATAAGAATATCGGACGGGGCTTTCGTCCGGCTTGCCGAAGCGAGAGGGAGCCGAGCGGCGTTCGTAATTCCAGAGTTCGGTCAAACGTTTGCGAAAGGGTTCACGTTCAGAAAGCTGCGAGAGATAGGCTTCGGTGAAGGCTTGCTGCTGGGCAACCCATGCGGCAACGCGATCTGACTCTCGGACATCTTCTTCTAGCCAGCGATAGGGATCAGCGACCTCGACCCTATCGCCTGCGCTATTTTGGTAAATATCTACTTGATTGTCT
>CAYGQU010000131.1:0-7348 GCA_964352045.1 uncultured Planctomycetaceae bacterium | reverse complement strand
GACACTAGAATTTATTCTCGCTGTGGCTTCGATAGCCAATCAGCAATAACTGCTGGTCTGAGATTTGGCGTTCTAATTGCGATGTGTTGCAACACATTGCGAGATTATCAGGGTCCTTCCTGGACCTAACGCTCTCTTGGTCCCATGACGAGCAGCCGCAAGTTGGGAAATGTATTACCTGATATCAGCGTAAAAAATCATCTTGCGATCCGAGGTAACTCCTTGCGACTCATTGCATGAACCTGCCGCTCCTCAAAAAAGAATAAATGCTGATTTCTCGCTATTCTAGCAAATGCAATCTGGACTCGAATGAAGGGGTCAGGTCAGTTATCTTGCAAGTACTTATCAAGCGTCGGCGTGAAACAACGACGCACCTTAGCAGGAGCTTACGCCCCTCCACAGCGGGGTACGTTTAACTACGTGGAAGGAACGCGCAACCTGCGTCGTTGTTTCACGCCGACGCGTCGTAGCTAGGTCTTGTTCTACCCGAGTTCCTTGCCGTCATGCTATCGACCACCGGGCCGCATAACTGCGGCCTCGATAACAATTCCAATCAACGCTCCCAGAACTGCTCCTATAGGTGCAATTAGCGGCTGGCCGGATACTAGCAGTATGGCTCCAATATTAGCCGTATTGTCATTAAGCACGTTCCTGACGAACCATATGCAGAACCACGGCGATGCCGCAGCTATTAGGCACCCCAGTGCCGCAAAGCCGAACACCCAATAACGCTTGCCTGCATCCAATGCCCACACGGCGAGCAATGCAAGAGTCACTAGTGCGGGTGCGATGGCGGTAACGTAGGACATCTCTTAGTACCTCGGATTTTATGCTACACCCGAGATGCCATCTTGTATAGCAATTATCGGAAAACGTAAACTCCGAACCTGCGTCGGCTTCATCCTCCGACGCACTTTAGCCAGTACTGCTCCCGCTACTTGAAGCACATGCCTAGCGCGCTAGCAGCGCGACTAAGGGCCATAGGAATCGCTCCTGCAGGATTTCATTCGCCCAAGCTAGAAGCTCTTAGCGGCAATTCTATGGCGCCCTAAACTCACTAATTTCTTGCCATGATTCGATGAATCGTTCACTTCTAGAATGGCAAGTCATAGAGACAAATGACAAAACCTCCTAAATCAGCCGTTTCATGAGGTTTTGTCAGAAGCACAGCTGGAGATTTTATTTCAGCCATGGCTTCGATAGCCAATCCGCAAAAACTGCTGATCTACGATTTGGCTTTCTTGTTGCGAAGCGTTGCCACGCGTTGCGTGATTAACCAGGGTCCTTCCTGGACCTAACGCTCTCTTGGCCCCATGACGAGCAGCCGCCTTAGGTTAGATGTATTACCTCTAAAGTGCGTCGGACGATGAAGCCGACGCGTCGAAGCAATTCGCCGAATCTGCACTGGACTATTTGTCCGATGTATATGCTGGAGTGTAGGTTCCCACCCTGAAGTGCAACCTATTTCTGGCACATTGATAAATGTTTCCCCACTGCCGGATCAACGATAGCAATGCTAATTCGGGCTACAAAGAAGACAGACGCAGCACCAAAGAATACGAGCATGCGGGCTGCCCACGTTCGCCATCGCACACGTTTTAGAATCGACATGGTTATCCTCCAAGCAATGCTGGGCCGACGGCATGAATCCAAACGTATGCGCCGATGCTTCCTGCGATCATTGCAACGCCCAGCGATCGTAGAGTGCCCATTTTTGAATGAGTTCGGTACAGAAATATTGAAGCGCCAATTGACACGAAGAGCATGACGGCAGGCACGGCGTACCATTCGTATCCAAGGGCTTCAGAAATTGAGCTCTCGTCGTTGTTGGCCCCACCTATGATTCTGAACCAGCGAAATCCAGAAAAACACCCAAGCGAAGCAACCCAAAATACGATGCCCGGATCGCGCCTCGGAGTGCCTCGACGAACAAAGACAAAGACTACAATCGCGCCAAGAAGAAGTGAGGCAACTTGACCTTCCCCCGATATTAGTACCTAACCTATTCTTTCATTACATGCTTGCTTACGGTCTGCGATAGGGGCATAATGACCGTGAGGTTGGAGGCATCAGTTGAAACCAATTCTGGTTGTGGTTAACCTTGGAGGATTCTATCGTGATTCCCGTATTTTGTATTCGTGCTGCAGTCGCTTTTCTTACGGTTTCTATTTGCTTACTTTGTAGTTTCGGCTATGGCCAAGTGGTACATGACTGGAACAATGGCGCCGGTGGGAGCTATAACTTCTCCTTCAACTGGACACCTGGTAACGTTCCTGACAACACGGCAGAGTCTGCTCGTTTTAATTTGGCCAGCACTTACGATGTGCTTCTCTCCTTCGAGCCTACAGTGAGTGATCTACTGGTCAACGATGGCGATGTAACGCTGAGCCAACCAGCTATATCTTTTGGCGACTTGACCTATACGGTTGATGACGACGCGATTATCACTGGGGCCATATTTACGCTGGAAGAAACCTTGTCGACGGATGATATTTTTCTTGGCGTCAAAGATCGTTTGGAGGTGCATGATACGGCATTTCTCAACGTGAGTGATGGCTCTGATATCGCTGTGGAAGGTCAACTGCGGATTGGCGCTCATTTAAGCGGTAACGGCCAGCTCGCGCTAGATGGCACGGGCACAACACTCATCACTTCCAATGCGAATGCTGCGATCATTGGAGCTTCGGGAAGCATGGGGACACTAAACATCAGCGACTCGGCAACAGGTACGATAGGTGGGGCGTTGCATCTCGGGCAGTCAAATGCAACTGGGTCCGCTGCCGAAGTAAATCTCAGCACGAATGCGACTCTGGACGTGGCGGGCGACTTGAATATGGTCAGCCTCGGCAGTACGAATCAAACCGGCGTGTTGATTGTCAACGCCACAACGACGTTCACCATCGATGGCGACATCAACATCGGTGCCGGGACGGGTACTACTCAGACGACAGCGGTCATGGTCGGCGGGACTTTTACGCAAAACGGTACCTCTACGTTCAACCTAGGTACGAGTACGGGTGCTGGGAACACTTCGAATTTCGCGGTCAACACCGGTGGCATCGCTACCACAGGCACGGGAAACATCACGATAGGCGACACTGGCACTCTCGACATTCAAGGCGGAACCTTCAATGCAGGCAACGCGATCACGATGACCAGCGGTTCGACAGTCACCCTTAACGGTGGTGAGCTCAACGCTACGTCGGGGCTGGATAACACAGCAAATGGCACACTCAATTTCCAAAATGGGATGCTCACGGTCACGGGCGGCGCCTTCTCGCCGAACGCGGGAGGAGATTACTTCATTGATGGTCCGACACCTGTCGAGATGCCTCATTTGGTAGTCGGTGTCGGTGCTACAGCCAACCTTAACCAGGACCTACACATTGCAAGAATCCATAATGGTGAGCTCACGATCGCTGCCGGAGGACAAGTAACAAATACCAATGGACGGATTGCCTCTTTAACCGGAAGCAGTACGGGCATAGTGACAGTAACGGGAGTGGGTTCGACTTGGACCAACTCGAATTTCTTGACCGTTGGATCATCGGGGAACGGTACGCTCAGCATTGAGGACGGAGGGCAAGTTATTAGTGCAGGTGGTACCATCGGCGGAAACACAGCATCAAACTTCGTAACTGTAACGGGCATAGGTTCGACTTGGACCAATTCGGGTATTTTGAATGTCGGTGAAGGTGGTGGAGCTATACTGAGCATCGAGTCGGGAGGACAAGTTTCTAACACCGATGGTACGATTGGAGGTTCAAATGCCAATACTGTAATGGTAACGGTGATGGGTACCGGTTCGACCTGGACCAATTCGGGAGAATTGACCGTAGGCAACTTTGGAGAAGGCACACTACAGATAAAGGACCAGGGACAAGTTTCTAGTTCCAGTGGTATTCTCGGTAAGTTCAATGGCGATGTGGGCACCGTGACTGTTTCAAATGCGGGTTCGGAGTGGAATACAAATATTCTAACCGTTGGAGATGAAGGGCACGGATCGCTCAATATTGCTGATGGTGCTACAGTCTCTGCTGGCGTTGTTTCGATTGCTGAGGATACAGGATCTGGAGAGGTAACAGTTGATAACGCAAGCTTAACTATCAGCAGTGGGGTGGGTAGTGGTAACTTGTTTGTTGGTAGCATCGGCGATGCGACCTTGGATGTTCTTAATGCTGGTGTCGTATCGAGTGTCAATGGCATCATGAGCGACGAGGATCCTGGTGCAACAAGCGTCGCCACAGTCGATGGTTTGGGTTCAATGTGGCAATTGATCGATAATCTTGATGTTGGTGTAAATGGTACAGCGACCTTGAATGTTAATAACAACGGCTTGGTCACCGTTGGCAGTGCAACAACCGTCAGCTCCAACTCAACGGTCGCCATAGGCGGCGGACGACTAGAGTTTGGCACGACCGATTTCGATTCGTTCTCACGCATCACGGGCACCAGTGGTTCTCTGGAAGGTGATCTGCCTACATTGACCGGTTACACCGATGTAGCGACATTGCCTAGTTCGCAATTAAAGGCTTTGCTTGACTTGAGTGAAGTGCGATTAACCAATAACGGATATCTTTTCGGTTATGGCACACCAGGCGTTGCACTCATCAACAGTTCGTTGGGCGAAGTTGAAACGACCACGGGCGAGCGCATGCGATTCGACAACGGCACGAACGATGGACAAATCACACTCACGGGCGGACAGATTCACTTTACGCAATCTTTTACCAACAACTCAGCAGGGTTAGTAATCGGCAACGGAACGTTCCGCGCAGATGGTGGCATGACCAACGAGGGTGACATAGCGTTCAGCGCTACGGCCAACGTAATCGGCGATATGACGAACAACGCTGCTGGCACTATCATCTCTGCGGGTGGCTCTACCACCTTCTTCGACGATGTGGTGAACAATGGAGAAATCCGGACCGCTATCAACAGTGCTACAGTTTACTTCGGTTCCTACAGCGGACTTGGTGACACGGGTACGGGCACCGTTATCATGGAGGGAGACCTTAAACCAGGAAGCAGCCCCGGCATGATGGCTTTCGGAGGAGATCTCTCGTTTGGGTTGTCTGCGGGCTTGGAAATCGAGTTAGGAGGCTTGCTTTCAGGTGACTTTGATCAACTCGATATAGCAGGTGATTTTAGTTTGGCCGGCAACTTAATGATAAGCCTGATCAATGGATTTCAGCTTAGCCAAGCAATGGAATTTATGATCGCTGAAGTAGATGGCGATTTATTAGGTACGTTTGCAGGTCTAGCTGACGGCGCGTTAGTGGGTAGTTTCGGCGGCACGGATCTCTTTATCGATTACGATGGAGGTGATGGCAACGATGTGGTGCTGTACACAGCCGGTCTAGCTGGCGACTTCAACAATGATGGCATCGTAGACGCAGCTGACTACACTGTCTGGAGAGATGGTCTTGGTACCACTTATACCCAAGCTGACTACGATGTGTGGGTTAACAATTATGGTCAGGTCGCTAGTCTGTCTCACTTAGTGGAAAGCAGTTCGGTCCCTGAGCCTTCTGCCGCGTTCTTATTATTCTCTTTGATAGCCTTGTCTAGAGTAGTACCACTCAGAACAGAATTACCAGAGATTTTATAATCGATTGACTGATCGTATGGTGTTACCAGCAGATGGTGTGCTTGATTGCCGAGAACGACTTAGTAAGATGTTGAAGTACAATCGTCGACCAGCAGTTTGAAGGTATTTGGGTGCAGGAGGTATCTCGAAGGGTCCAAAAACTCAGCCGAGGTTAAACCACGGATATAGTAGACTATTTCTAGCGGCTGACTTCAGATATCTCAGCCGAATTCTTTACTGGAGTGGTAGTTTTGATCGGTGAGTAACGACTTTGATGGCTTCGCATCTCTATCCCTGGCAGATTGTTCTCGCCTGGGCAGTTGGCCAAAAATTCATCAACCTTCTATCGGCGATGCCGCCAGTACAGTAGGCCGCTCGCTACGACCAACAACCCAACTGTCGACGGTCCAGGCACGGCGTACGTGACGCTCTGATGACAACTTTGGCTGCCAAGCCAAGATCGTTTGCTGCGCGTTATGCAATTCGGTTAAGGTAGATGACAATCTGAGTGAAGAATTCAGCCAACAAATCAAGAAATACAACACCAAAACAAGGCGTTCGTTAGATGACAATCTAGTTGAACACCACGCAAGAGAACCAATCAGCAAAAACTGCTGACTGGGAATTGTTCTTCCTAAGTATTATCTACTCATCAATTCCTATTGGTCTAATCACCTCCCGCTACTTGAGGCACCTCTCAAACTCGCTAGCAGCGCGAATGAGGTCCATTGGAATCGCTACTGCAGGATTTCACTCACACAAGCCCGAAGCTCTTAGCAGCTATTCTGCGGCGCCCTACGCGCATTGATTCTTTGTCATGATTCTACGAATCATTCAGTTATCAACCTGCACGCCACGTCGACTGTCGACACAACCTCCTGAAACCGCTGTTTTACGAAGTTGTGTCAACAGTCGACACTAGAATCTATTCTCGCTGTGGCTTCGATAACTAATCTGCAAAAACTGCTGATCTGAGATTTGGCTTTCTAGTTGCGATGTCTTGCAACGCGTTGCGTGATTTATCAGGGTCCTTCCTGGACCTAGCGCTCTATTGGCCCCATGACGAGCAGTCACCTTAGGTTAAATGTGTTACCAAGCGGAATCGAGAGAATATTTCTCAATCTTTTTCATTGCAATGATAAGCGACTCTTTGCGATTCCTCGCAAGTTCTTGACATCTCCCAAAGAACAATACAACCCTTCGTTATCAAAATGAAAGAATTAATCTAGAGCCAAATGTTGTATTGAGAGACGAAGAGCGTCTAATTATTAGTAGAGGCATATAACACTCTTCAATCGTGTTTGGAGTATTGATTCACAGACTAAACGCAATCTATCCGCGACACTACAAAAAACGCTTTGTTTTTAAGTAATTTCACCCCCCAGGAGGTCAACATGACCAGCGATGATACCCTTAAGCAGCAAGAAAGAGAGCCGCAGCTTCTAACGGCAAAAGATGCTGCAAGAAGCCTAGCAATTAGTCCGCGTACGGTTTGGACTCTCACCAATACGGGTGAACTTCCATGCGTAAGATTTAGACGATCTGTTCGCTATACGGAAGCTGCTATTAACACTTTTATCCTTAATCGCACACATGGAGGTGCAAATTGAGTTTATTACCATCTGATAATTCCAACAACGAATTATCACAAATATCATTTGTTAACGCTGACACCAATACGCCAATCCCTGGAGGATCGGAGATTGCGTCGTCAGGTGAACAAAACAAGCTCTCCAACGTAACGGAAGCTGCGTTAGA
>CAYGQU010000130.1:2605-7394 GCA_964352045.1 uncultured Planctomycetaceae bacterium | reverse complement strand
CTTAAAACTAAGGTTGTAAACACTCTAAACGGATAGGCCATGCAACGTTATTCGCCCGACGCATCTTTCGCTTTGGCCTTCGTCGTTTTGCTTTTCGCTTTAGCTGGCTTGCTAGTTGTTGGCTTGTCCTTTTCAACGGGCGTATCGCCATCGAAGTCGCGCCATGTCATGGCGCGGTGAAGCGGCTCTATACGTAGCACGACTTCCCCTTTTTGGAAGACGCGAACGGTGCCGCTTGAAGCACTGACGGCAATCGCAATGGCGTCGGTTGCGCTGCTGATCTCGGCGGCTGCCCAATGGCGTGCGCCCAACCCTTTGCTCAGTGATATCTCAGCCGACGGCGGGGCTGACATGTGTTGCGCCGATGCGACGACCGTTCCTTTGGTTGAAACAATGAATGCGCCATCCATTTGGGCGATTTCTTTAACCCCTTCGCGCACTTTGAAGTCAGCTAAGTTACGCTCGGCAGCGGTGTAGCCTTTGACAGGATCGAACCCCATGGGCTTCGCATATTCAAGCGTCTTGCGATGATCACCAACGACTAGCAACGTGCCAACTGGTTTGCCTTCGCGTCCCTCACGGCCAATCTCGACCGCCAGATCGACCACTAATTTGAGCGTCTCAGTCGGCACGCGGGTATCAATACGGCGAAGGTCGCGCACCGTGAGTCGGCCAAGGTGTTCGTCGAGGCGGATGAGGCTCAACGAGTCAATGACGCTCGTCTCGAAACTGCTGTAAAGCGTCACGACAGTAGCGCCCGGTTCAAGGTATTCGTCAGCGACTGCTTCTAGAAGAGCTTGGGTTAAACGCTCGTAAACGGGGGCGTTTGACATGCCCAGAATGATCGTGTCAAAACTTGCTCCCGAATCTTCATCGTGCGATCCAGCAAGTTGATCTTCGGAATCGGCGGCAACGAGAAGCGTGTGCTTGCCGACACCCTTTTGCAGTCGATTCCAATCGATTGGTCTTTCAGCAAGAAAGAGAATGGCGTCGGCGTCGTGCAAATCGGCATGATTGACGGCCGCTTCGCAAAATCCTTGGAGTTGGTCCGAGAACCGACGTGGTTGGGCAGTACGACTACTAGGGCTACGAGGTGGTGGCATCCGTATCTTTCGGCCAGTATGGTATCGTCATTCGTGTCGAATAATGACTGATGACGATGCCGCTATTCCTACCAGAACCAAGGCCTTCCGAATGGGAAGGTTAGCTAACTGGTGAGTTGCATGATTCTTTTTTGTGTAACCATTTGGGCTACACCATGAATCTAGTAGACCGGTGCCGAGGGATCAATCCAATTGCTGACACAACGAGCAATCTAAGCCAGATTCTTAACGAGTTCGGCCCGACGAGGGGCGTTGTGTGCTACGGGTGTTGCCGAAGAGTCCAAAGAACCCGCCCGAGGCTTCCTGAGCTTGTTGTCCACGTAAGACGCCCCGATAGATCGAGTAGCCCCGATACCGATTGGCAGAAGGGTTGACCGCCAAATTCGCTTGTTCAGCCTCGTCATGCGGCTGAAAAACCCGTTTGTCGTAGATCACCAAGGCGTGCAACGCATGGGCGATCGAACCTTTGTGCCAATCTTGATTCGAGTAAGTTGCCAGCAAACTCGTTAGGTAGCTAACGGCTCGAACCGTGGGGCGGGCCGTAAGTTGTTCGTCGGGTAAGGAATAGGCAAGCCATTCGAGCAAGTGCCCTGTGGTACGTATGCGGCGCTCAATGTCCTCCTCAGCGCCCCGACCCCGGAACCATTCGGTGCTCAGACTGCCATCCGAGTTTTGTAGGTTGAAGGCATAGCTTTGGTATTCGCTAACAAATTTGGCCGCTTCAAGGTACTCGCCATCAAGCGGTTCACCGCGAGCTTCACGACGCCGGTAAGCAAGGCTAAGGCCAGCTAGTCGATGGGTTCCACCGCAAGCTGATCCTCGTATTTTTTGGGTTCGTTCCTCTTTGATCAAGCGAGGAATATCCCACACTTCACCCTGATCGTTTAGCCAGGTCGCGTCCGAGGCAAGGTAGTGTCCCAAGCCAATTAGCTTAAAGGTGAGTTCGGTTTTGCTATAACAAGTGCGTTGTTCGGATTCAATCAGATCTCGAATGGTGAATTCTTTTCCTTCGACACGAATCGGATAGTCAGGGCTCACGTTGCACTGGGCAAGCATGGCAAGGAATTGCCCCTTATGTCCCTGAAGGCCAACACCAACGCGGACATCGAGATCGCCATTCTCGTTAAGATACATCATCTGCTTTCGACCGGTTGGACGGTTGAAGCAAAGGTGTCCAATCGCGGTGATCGGCTTACCCCGTTCGCCTCCCTCCAGGACCCGACTATGAAGCTCATAGCTGAGCATGCTGTGCATAACTTCCCAGGGATCGTTTTGGAAGTTGTTGAGCGGCTTGTTGTAATAATAAGAAAGCACGGTACGCATGCGCGAACGCAAATTCATCATGCTACGGTCGAGTGGCTTCAATGGCTCTTTTAAGACGGTTACACCTGATTTGGGTGAAATTTTTGCTTCGTACTCGGGCTCAGCATTGGGAGCCTCTTCCATTAAGCTGAGGTTTTGATCACTAAGCTGGTCTCGATCAATAAGTACGTCAGCCAGCTCAGAGTCCTCGATCGGTTGCAATTGATTGCTGCCGGACTTGTCGGAGGCAAGTTCTTTAGCAGCTGATTTTTTTGCCTCAATTTTCTTCGGCTCGATTGCAGTTAATTTAGGCTGTACAAGCAAAGGGGTTGTATTCTGCTTGTCCGTATCGCTTTTGGTGGCCTCTATGCGATTTGCTTTTGCATCACTCGCCTTGGCGTTGATTGCAAGGCTCGGTCCGAATGAAAGTTCGCGTGGTTCGGCAGGAGCCTTTGGCTTCGATGCAATTTTTACTGCAACGGGATTCGAATTTTCGTTGCTTGCGTTATTTTGTTGGGGGGGTGTGATTTCGGTAGAACTTCGATCAGTAATCTTCGGGGCCTTCCAATCAAGTTGCTTAGGTGCCATGGTCTGGGCATCTATCGTCGATCGATCGCTTGATTCAGACTCCCTTGCAGGCAGGGGATGTACCGTGGGTAAGGAAAGCGATTCAACTACCGAATAGGGTAGAACGCTATCAACACGAGTCGGAGTACCACCCAGGGCAGAACTTACAGGCGTAGGATTTTCCTCGGCCACACAAATCGGTGCCATAGGATGCCATGCTAGCACCGTTAGAAGCAAGCCAATATGAACTTGCAAAGCTTGGTAACGTCCTAAAAACATAGATGGCTCTTCCCCAATCCCTTGCTTTTACGCATCCGTGCCCATACCGATAGCACGACGGGCCGAGTGCCCAATTTGTCTATCGGGAGCCGACCCGGGTGGGAATGAATCAATGCCAAAATTGTTTCTTACCAAGCGTTGCTATCACGCCAAGAATAGGCGAAGGCGAACGGTATGGTAGAGTAGGCAAGTTGCTGAGATCTCGCTACCTTGCGGGCAAAGTTGCAACTTGAGCTATAATCTTTGGGGCACACAATTCGCAGGAAAGAAATTGACGCGAACCGGATTTAGAAGAAGGGGAACCAATCACGACGATTCGCAATCGCTGTTTCGGGCTGGGCTGCTTTGACCGCTTCTGGCGATTCCCCTTTGGCCAGTGCGGCATAGGCGGCTACGTTGTTGCCAAGATCGCGTCCCGTTAGGTTCCGCATCGCTTTTACACCGGCCAGTTGCATTGCTGGATTGCGATCTTCAAGTACGGCGACCAAACCTTTTTGGGCGGCCGGTGAGCCGGTTTCGCCGAGCGCCTTAGCGGCAGCGAGCCGAACGTCAAAAACTTCGTCAGCTTGTGCGACACGCGCTAGTTCATCAACGGCCTCGGCCTCGCGCAGGCTACCCAGATGAACACAACAAGTTTGTCGCACAAAACGATTTTCATCTTGCAAACCAGCAATAAGAGCTTTCTTAGCGAGTGAAGTACGAAACGCACTGCATGACTTTAGGATCGCTTCTCGTACTAAAGGATCGCTCTCGCTTGGGAGCTTCATGGCCAAGTTCTTTACCAATTCTTGCTGTTCACTCGAATCGGTGCCATCGGCCAACTCAGCAACTGATTGTGCCGCGCGAATCCGTTTGGCGGGGGTTTCATAAGTGGTTATCTCGGCACGTCGAAACGGATTGTAGCTTGCAATCGACAGCGCTGATTGACAGCCACCCAACAGGGCAACCATCGCTAGGAGCGTTAGGGAGCTGACTAAGTGTTTTATTCTTGGCATTCGGAAACAACGCATGCTGGCCAATGCAATTCTATGATCAGGACCGAGGAAGATAACTTAATCCACCTCACTGCGGAGCAAGGTGAATCCCTTTGCGAGCACCAATTCGGGACGCGCGGGACGGACCGTAGCAAAACGGCCGTAATCGCCGCTACGTCAGAATCAAGCAATTGAGAGAGAATTTTTAGCCAAATAGGCTTGCAGCCAGCTGGATATTGACAATCCAATTCTTGCCAAGGGTAATGGAATCGGTAACAACGACAATGCTACCGCTGCTAGCGTTTTTCCATGTACTTGCCACAACCAGGGCATCGTGCAAACCACATGGGTACGGCTTGGCCACAGCTGCATTTCACGTTGTGTCGTATGACTGATGAACTGAGCAAGCT
Source organism: uncultured Planctomycetaceae bacterium (assembly GCA_964352045.1). Lineage (GTDB taxonomy): Bacteria > Planctomycetota > Planctomycetia > Pirellulales > Lacipirellulaceae > CAYGQU01. Next base: position 2,759 of record CAYGQU010000130.1, on the reverse strand, counting down.
ACCACTGCTGCTGGCATCGTCATGCAACGTATCGTCAAATACCGATGAATCGCTTTGCGATGATCCCATATTACGGATTTCATCCGTGACCGCTTGTCGGTAGGCGGCGTTTGTCTCTTTTGAGGTCAACGCATCGGGGACCCGGATCACAACC
>CAYGQU010000130.1:0-2595 GCA_964352045.1 uncultured Planctomycetaceae bacterium | reverse complement strand
ATCACAACCTGTCCAACGCAATGGGGGCATAAGCCCTTCTTGCCGGCGTATTTGTCCTTCACCTTAAAGTGATGACCATTCGGACATTCAACTTGAATTCCCATCCAGCAATCCTTCTCGACATAAGAAAAGCAACACCCACCGAGCAAACCTTGCTAAGTGGCACCATGTTTGTTGGTAAACCTGGTCTAATTCCCAATCTTGGTTCGGCAGTGCCTATTCTCTGCTGATCCGCGTCATTACTCGAATTGAATCTTCTTAAAGTGGACTAACTCAGTAGGTGATAAGATAAAGCTGTAATTTGATAAGGTAGGTGCTTAGGGCCTTCTTTATTAAGAAGTTCCGTACCCGCTACGTTCCTATCTGAAGCATAATGCCATCGGCTCAAGATTGCAACATTTTCTAACCGGGGTGTTTGGGGTAGTTCCCTGGGCGTTTATGGTAGTTCTATGTTTTCTGTTTCTCACAAAAACTCCCTCTTTTGGGCAATCGTCTTAATCGGTCTCGGTATTGCTGGTTTATCGGTGGTAGATCATCGGATCAGTTCGCTCTTGTGGGGAACTGCTTCGGTCGCAGTTCCCGTCACTTTGCTAACCCTTGTTATCAGCAGCCTATTGGCCACGCTGTTGGGAAAGACCGATGTGTGGGGGCGGAGCATAGCGATTCTCATACTTGGCTCGGTGTTGTTGCTTCCTTTGCATCAAGTCGTCTCGGGTTGGCTCGCAGCGCTCGGATATCGAGGTTGGTTCCTTACTTTTCTGTTTGGCAAAGCAAGTAAGTACGTTTTTCTCGAAGGCCAACTGGGCGCCATCTTGGTCCACACCGCCGCCGCCACGCCCTGGGCTACGGGTTTGTTGGCCATCGCGCTGCGAACTTGCCATCGTCCGCTCGAAGAACAAGCATTGCTTGAAGTAAGCCCACTTCGAGTTCTTTGGAAAGTTACTTGGCGACAGACAACTTTGGCCTTCATCGCAACCGCACTGCTGATAGCTATTTCTTGTGCTACCGAAATTGCTGCAACGGATCTGTTTCAGGTCAGAACCTTTGCCGAGGAAATCTACACGCAAGCTTCTCTTGGTAGTTTCGATTTGATTGGCAAGTCTCCTTGGCAGGGCTTGCTGGGCGTAACAATTGGCGTTGGTTTGCAAGCCTTGGTAGTTGTCTGGGCCTTGAATGCGCTTCGGTTAAAATTTCGTAGCTCATCACAAAATATGGTAGTCGAAGAAGGAGTCTCGACATGGATCGTGCCGCTTAAAAAAAAACAGATAGCTGCAAACGCGTTGTTATTGCTCCTTCTTTTCTTTGTTGTTCTCATTCCTTTTTTTGCCTTACTGCATAAAGGAGGAATCGTAGTTAGCTCGGTCGATACCAGGTTTGATGCAATCAATTTGAGTGAAGTAACTTGGCAACGTCGATGGTCACTTTCGGCTTTAATTGAAAATGTTGCTTTGGCTCCATGGGAACATCGGCGTGAGTTGTTGGTTTCTTGTCTTCTTGGAGTTGTCGTAGCGAGTACCTCGGTTGTTGTCGGCGGCTTATTCGCTTGGCGGTTACGGGAAGCAACGAGCGAGAGGATGCGACTGGCCGATTGGCCACTTATGTTGCTCCTTGCCACGGGGGTTGCGCTGCCGGGCCCTTTAGTAGGACTCATCACGATTCGCCTGCTGAACCAACCACCCGAGAGCTGGTTCGCTCCATTAGGCGATCTCTATGGAACTTGGTTTGCCCCTTGGTTCGTCCAAATGGTTCGCATTGTGCCGCTGATTGCGATGGTGCTTTGGCCAGCTGCAGTGAGCTTTCCTGGCTCGCTACTCGAGGCAGCAAAATCAGATGGAGCAGGTTGGGTTGCTCGGCTACTTTGGATCGTCCTACCTGCTCGATGGCCAGTGCTCGTCGCGGCTTGGTTTATCGCCTTTGGTTTATCCTTGGGTGAATTGTCGGCCACGATTTTGGTTGTTCCGCCAGGAATACCGCCACTTTCGGTTCGTCTTCTTTCGCTCTTGCATTATGGGGTTGAAGAGCAAGTAGCAGCGATCAGCCTTTGTCTTATTGCTGGCTATGCCGTACTCATACTGATCGCCATGGAGCTCTACCGAAAATATAAAATTTGAAACGCTCCAGCGCAACGCGATGAAATTGGCTAGAATACAGAATCAATATTTGATGATTACGCGAGATAGTCCTCCAGCAGGGTTGTCTCAATCAAAAAGCAATTGAAATCTACCGAATCTATTTCCAATACGACACGAGAAAATGCCTTCGATCGTTCGCCTACTCTTAGTAGCCTGTTTGTTGGCGATGACTTTGCCACAGATGGGGTGTAGTTGTCGGGAAGAGACTCCCGCCGAACTGGCAGCCCGACAATCTCGTGAAGCAGAGGCCGAAAAAAAACGGCTTGAAGAAGAACGAGCCAAGGCTGATCTAATCTTGATGTCAACCTCGACTTTGCCTTCGGCACCGAAGATGCCAGCGCTTTATATGAAGCCAGGGCATTGGAATAGCGTTTCGCTTCCGATTAAAGCAAACCAAATTAATTTCGATGGCACGGTCTCGCAAATGCTAACCGATCCTAAGGGGCAGCCGATTCCTATCGAC
>CAYGQU010000129.1:4293-7425 GCA_964352045.1 uncultured Planctomycetaceae bacterium | reverse complement strand
ACTTGGGATTGAGGTTTTCCCACTGCATGACGGTCCATAGCGAGCGACCATCAGAAATGCGCATGATTTGCGTAGGTGAGTCGGCAAGGCGTCCTTGCAGGTTGAAAGCGAACTTTCGCTTCGCACCACTACCCGCTTGTTCGTAGGTGCCATGCGTTTCGACAACACTGTCCCTTACCCAGCCAAGCTGAATCACCTCGGTAACGACCGACTGACGTTGTTCGAGCGCGATGAGCGCTTGGTGGATCCAATTATTGCCAGCACGTGAATTGGTTTCACGTTGAGAAATTACTCGCTGCGAAATTTCTGCACTGCTAGCGTTCGTTTGATTGCCCGTGAGGGGTGTGCCATCGGGCGTAATGATGGGCAATTCACGCTCATCGTACGAGGCAACTTGGTTGGCCGAACCGTTGAAAACAAGGGTTTTCCCCACATGCAGACCATAGAAAGCAACCGCTCCGATCAACAGCATTAGCAGCCCACGAAGGGTACCCCGATAGGCCTTCGAGGCGATTGTTGAAGTTTGCTGGTTGGTCTTCATGCGCAGGTTTTACTGGTTTTACCAAAGAATCACATCGTAACGGGCCGAACCATACCCAGGGGAAGATGCCGCAAGGCGTTGAAGGTCTCGTTACTCACCTTTTGCGAAGAGCATACCGCTTATCACAGGGCGAGAGTTTACGGATCGAACCAAGGGGAAGTCCACGGCACTTGTTGCCACTGCTAGCAGTGGCTTAGGTCGTGATAGCAAAACAGTAACCAAGATAATTCGCTTTGTGAGGTGGCCAGACGGCTGGCCAATCGCAAATCATTTTTGATCATGCCGAGGGGGATGCCATGCGTATCAGGACCTGGATATTAAATTCGTTGGTAGTGGCTTCGTTCGCTGCCGTCGGTTGTGGGGGTCGCTTGGCGCATAACCTCCCACCATCTCAACAACTTATGCATCCCGGACCGGGTGTTGGCGGACCAGGGCCGGGTGTGATCCCCCCCATGGGCCAAATGCCACAGGGCCCCGGCCCAATGGCACCACAGTTTGGTCCTGGCGGAATGCCACCAATGAGAATGACATCGAATCAAACCGAGTCAGGTATTCAGCCTAGTATTCAGCAGGTGCAATACTGTGGTCCAGGTGCTGGCATGGGAATGCCTCCGACATCGCAAATTTCGTTCGTTGGCGAAGAAGGTTTGCAAGTTGCTTGGGACGCATCGTCGCCTGGTATGTTTGACTCGGCTCCGCTATATGTGCCCGGTCGGCAGGACTTTGCTCAAGGTGCTATCTATCGCCTCAAGCTGGATAACATTCCTGGCCGAGCAGGCGTGACACTCTACCCAACGCTTGAGGTCGCCCCGGTTACACCGCGCACGGACGCCTACTTGGCTCATGCACCGGTACCGGTTCAGTTTACCGAAGAAGACTTTGACCAAGTCATTAGCGGTAACTTCGTTACGAAGGTTGTCTATCTACCCGATCCCGAGTTCCAAGAGCTAGCTCTTTCGGGCGTTGAAACACTTGTCAGCACGCGTCTTGATCCGGGCGTTGATCCGGTTGCCGAGGCAGACCGTCGTGGTTCGATTCTTGCTGTGCTACGCATCGGTAGCAAGGACTTACGATCCAACGGTGGCTACGATGGCGTGATGCCAGCTGGTTACAGTGACTCAGGCTACGGAGAAGGTGACAATTGTTACGAAGGTGGCGACTACGATACTTCCTATGGAGGTGGCAACTACACCGAAGGGGGCTACACACAGGGTGGTGGCATGATGCCACAAGGCATGCCAACCGCTGGTTTCGCTCCAACGCCAGTTCCACCTCACATGATCGCAGGCATGAACCCCCAATACGGGATGCCCTACACAGGCACCCCCATCGGTTTGCCTGGGCCACCCCACATTCCACTTGGTTCGCCCGCTGGCCTTCGCAAGCATGTGATGGTTAACCGTACGAAGGTCGTCTTGCCACCGCCAACACCGCAACTGAAGGTATCGGTTAAGCAACGTCCTGGCATCAACTACCCACGCCCTGTTAACAAAGTCAAAATCGACGAAGTTCACCGAGCACCGTTCAAACTCTTTGGCGGAACCGTACCAAGCCCACTTAGTGCAGGGGGCGGTATCGCTGGCGACGGTGGCGTAGGCGGCGCATGTGAGGTCTGTGAGTGATCTTCACTTGCTAATCTCAGTGGAAACTAGTTCGATAAAACGATAACGAAGAATCATGACAACGGTCCGCTCTCTCAGAAAAAACCCATCTCGATGGGCATCAGCCGCGGGCAATTTACGATTGGCAATGTTGACGCTGCTCGTGCTGACGATGGCTCTTTCAGAAGAGTCCTTGCTGGCACAAGAGAATTCAACACACTGGCTTCATAACCGTGCTTTGCCACCGGGAGCGATTGGAAGCCAGCGACTGCTGAGAGGTGGACCGTTGTTAGGATACAACCAACCAGTCCTACTGAAGGGACCCAAAGGGGTAACCCTCTCCTTCAGCACAGGTGGTGGTTTCTCGACGCCATATAACGAACAGTTAACGACGTCACTTCAAATTGGATCAATCTATCGTTTCCGAGCGACAGACATCGCTGCTTATCCGGGCGTCGAAGTCTATCCAACAATCGAACTGGTCGATAGGCTCTATCCGCCACCCGGCAAGGAGAGCCAATTTCCGATCATGATTGAACTCTCGCTAGATGATCTCCAACTTGCCGCCGAAGGGGCGTTAGTTACCCGAGTTATCTATGTAGAAGATCCCAAGACAGCAATGCCCCTTGAGCAAAAAGAGGAGCAGCTTTGGTTCGAAGCAAGGGCGACCGACGACCCACTCGTCTTAGCCGATGAACTTGGTAGAGCCGTGGCAATTGTTCGTATCGGTAGTCGAAACAGTGGGGTTACAGGGTATCAATCGCGGTTTGCTGATCCGGTTGAGTTGGTCAATCACACAACGGAAATGTCTGCAAATTAGCTACGCGCTCTATTGGCCAAAAAACATGCTATCCGAATCAAACAATCCGAATGAGCAGTCCAACGTGGCCCCGTTGCCTCGTTGGTTTCGTCGTGGTTTGATTCTGTATCTTATACACATATCCGAGACCACGATACGGACTCCTATCGCGTATCCGGTCTTGTGCTTGA
>CAYGQU010000129.1:0-4283 GCA_964352045.1 uncultured Planctomycetaceae bacterium | reverse complement strand
TGCTTATGCTCTGTTCTTGCCGAGCAAGTGATCAAGCAGCTTATGGCCAAACAAATTGGCAGCAAGCCCCTTGCGAAGCTTGTGATGTTTCAAGCGAACAGCCCAGCTCTTTAGGTTGCACTAATTGCCAAACGGGTTGTCATGCAGGTTGTCATACGGGGCGACTAATTGGTCCCGAGGACGAATACCTATGCGACGGTGATGACTTTGGTCATGAAGCCGGCATCGAACAAGATGGCACGATCGTTGGCCTTGGGCAAGAGGATACAATTGCTCATTATGAAACGATGGATGGCCAACTGCTGGTTGTGCCAAGTAGCCGCGTTTGCATTTATGCTCCGCGCTTTGGCGCCGTTCGACAAGTCATCCATCCGATGGGAGCCCAGCAACGTTTGTTTGTAGCCGGAGTAGGAGATACGCTCTCGCTTGCCGAAGCGGATAAAACACAACTTGCGTCAAGTAGCTTGCAAAATTTGTCTCTCCACGAACGAGCAACCGATATTCCGACAAGCGTCTACCGTGGACGTCAACAGGCGGGCGAAGGCTATTTGCGTCAAGCCGTGATTATTACCAAGGGTATGATGGGGCCCCATGGAACACAACAATTTGTCCATCTAGGCGAATATATAGGTCGCGAGAAAGCTGTTATTGCCGATCACTCGTTAGCAGCGATCACATGGACCGGTGACCAAGCGGTACAGGTAACGCTTTCCGGACAAGGCGCATCAGCAGTCTTCGATGTTAAACAACCAGGACTTATCTACCAGACCGATGAACCGAATCGACCAAAATTGAGGTTGGTCAAACTCGCCTCGACCGATGCGGCTCATCCTGGTGACGAAGTCGAATTCACTCTTCGGTACGATAATGTTGGTGACGTCCCGATTCGAGGTGTGACTCTGATCGACAACCTCACAACGCGATTGGCGTATGTCGAAGCCTCAGCCAAATCTTCGCGCGACGCCGAGTTTGCCACGGCAAACAACGACGCCGGCTCGCTTGTCTTGCGTTGGCAGCTCGACGATGAGCTACCACCGGGCGAAGGGGGCGTTGTCCACTTCAAAACCCGCGTGCGGTAAGTTGGGGCAAATGACCACTCTTGGCCTCTTCGGATAGCATTACCTTTCGTAAGCAAGATTTCCACCTCGCAGACCGAGATTTTACGAACGATTGTCGATTGTAGGCTGCACAAGAGGTCGAAGACCGACAATCATTCGATATTCTCTAACGGTTTGCAAACCTTGCCGCTGATAAAAGTCGGTGCTAACCCCCGGTGAACCTTTGTGCGATAGATTGCTCTTGCAATGGGTACGAGTAGGGCTTTTTTGAACCGATAAGCTATCGGTTATGGTCCCTAGAGAGGTTCTAGGATAAACTGGGGTCTTCCCGCCTTTTTTTAGCCTTGGCAAAATCTCGATGGCCTATCTTCAATTTGCTTTGATTTGCCTCTCTTTTGGCTCGAACTTCTTCATGATGGATCGTGCCAATCTTTGGTATGGCCCCGTCGAAGTGGCGACGGGCCGGCTTGTTGGCGGGTCGGCCTTCTTGGCAATCGTCTGGTTTTTTATCGAACGCAAGAAGCAACTCCGTTGGGCCAATCTACGCGATATTCGAATTGCTGCCCTCATTGCGTTTGCTTGTCCCTATCTGCTTCAACCAGCACTAATTGGGCAAGGCTATGGACATAGTTTTTTTGGCACAACAGTCGCATTTACGCCTTTACTGACCATGCTCGTTTCAATACCACTACTGGGAGTTCGTCCTACGAAACGAAAGCTCATCGGTGTATTATTCGGACTTGGCTTTGTTATGCTTCTCATGGCTGATGGCAATCTGCGAGGAATACCCATTACCATTCTTGGCCTCTCTTTTTTGGTCCCCGTCTTCTATGCCGTGGGCAATACTTGGATTGGCCGTACGTTGAGCGATGCTGATTCGACTCCTATGTGCTGTGCGATGATGGGGATGGCTGCACTGATGCTCACCCCCTTTCTAGGCAGCAACACCTTGCAAGAATTCATCAGGATTACGCCCCCCGAGGTGCGATCCAACTTTACCACCGCCACGTTTGCCCTTGTTTGGCTTGGCGTAGTTGGAACCGGATTGTGCGCCTGGATGTTCATTCGATTGATCCAAACCGAAGGACCTTTGTTTCCTGTTATGGTTACTTACGTTGTGCCTGTAATCGCCATGTTATGGGGGCTTTCGGATGGTGAAAAAACTAGTTCGCTGCAAATGCTTGCCATTGGCGGAATCTTTTGCACGGTCGCCCTAGTACAGGCACCACAGAAAAAGTCGGTTGCCGAAGATTCATCTGATAGTGGCGTTGATATAACATCGGAACAAGCAGCGGATCCCCGACCCTTGCCTGCCGAGATCTGACGACGAGTCTTGCTATACTAAGAGGCTCCTTACTTCTCTCCTGCTTTTCTCGACGAAAACGATATGACGCGACACGCTTGGCTTGCTGACCGGACCGATCGCTTTGATAGCTCAGGAATTCGTAAAGTCTTTGACCTAGCTGCAAAGATGAAGAATCCGATCAATCTTTCCATCGGTCAACCCGATTTTCCCGTGCCCGAGGAGCTAAAGAAAGCAGCCTGCAACGCGATCAACGCCGATCGCAATGGTTATAGCCAAACGCAGGGTGCTCCCGAACTGCGCACCCAATTGCAAGATACAATCGACAATGAGTGGGGGCACAAAGATCGGCAATTGCTAATCACCAGTGGCACCAGCGGGGCGCTCAATCTAGCGATGTGGGCACTCGTTAATCCAGGCGATGAAGTCATTGTCTTCGATCCTTATTTCGTTATGTACCCTACGCTCACCGAAATGGTAGGTGGTGTGCCAGTGGTGATCGATACCTACCCCGATTTCAAAATCGACTTGGTGAAAGTCGAGAGAGCCATCACTTCAAAGACGAAGTTGATACTCCTCAACAGCCCAGCCAACCCAACAGGGGTTACTCCTAACGAAGAAGAAATCCGTGGTCTGGCCCAAATTGCAGCAAGACACAACATTGCGCTGCTTTCCGACGAAATCTACCGAGAATTCTGCTACGACGCTCCGCTCGTTTGTCCTGCCAAGTGGAACAAGAATACGATTGTCGTCGATGGGTTCAGTAAATCGTATGGCATGACAGGTTGGCGAATCGGTTGGATCCATGGCCCGGGTGAAATAATCCAGAAGATGGCCTCGCTTCAGCAATATACATTTGTCTGTGCTCCTCACCCGCTACAGATTGCGGCACTCGAAGCAAAGCAAGTGGATATCACCCCTTTAGTGGATTCTTACCGAATTCGACGTGACCACATCCTGGCTGGCTTGCGTGACGCAGGTTACGAAGTCGCCGAACCAGGTGGTGCTTTTTACGTTTTCCCGAAAGTCCCCAAAGGAGCAGGCACCGCGAATGAGTTCGTTGCTCGGGCAATCGAGAATGAATTGCTGATCATCCCCGGCAATATCTTCAGCCGACGCGATACACATTTCCGAATTAGCTATGCAGCAACGATGGAAACAATTGATCGGGGGCTCGAAGTGCTTCGGAAACTGAATTCTTAGGACTTCAGCTCCAAAGGGTCGACGATAACCCAACCCCAGAGCATTGCCCAGGGCTGTCCTATTCCGGCCTTTTGGGGCTTTCTGTAAACAGTAGATGCCGACAATTTCTCAGTGGGCCTACCCGCATGAATGGGTAACCCGTTAGAATGCCGAATTGCCCACGGCTCCCTCCCCTCAGAGGGAGGGAATCTATTTTCTACACAAGCTTACAAGTTAAGTATTAAACGAGGGCGAACGCCCTGAGAATCAACGATGGCACCGAACAAAAAATACATCTACCAAATCTCCAGCCTTACCAAAAAGCATGGGCTTCGCGAGATCCTCAAAGAGATCGACTTGGCTTTCTATCCAGGCGCTAAGATCGGCGTCCTAGGCCGCAACGGTGCGGGTAAAAGTACCCTGCTAAAGATCATGGCGGGCATCGACAAAGAATACGAAGGCAAAGCCGAGCTGGCCGATGGCTATACGGTTGGCATGCTTACGCAGGAACCCGAGCTCGATCCCACCAAGACGGTTGCCGAAAACGTCCGTGAAGCGGTCGCCGCTACGCAAGCTCTCGTCGATGAGTACAACGACAGTTGGGGCAAGATGGCCGAGGTTGCCGACGATGAAAAGGCGACCGCCAAACTCATGGCACGCCAAGCCGAGTTGCAAGACAAAATCGACGCCGCCAACGCTTGGGAACTCGATCGGCAAATCGAAATCGCCATGGATGCGAT
>CAYGQU010000128.1:0-7439 GCA_964352045.1 uncultured Planctomycetaceae bacterium | reverse complement strand
CTGGAAGGAGGGGGGTGATAGTGAAATCGTTTATTGAAAAAACTTCTTTGGTTATCCCGCAGCACGAGAGTTCGACTCTTCATCATTGCTAAACAGCTTGACAATCGGTTCCGTCTCCTCGGAAGATTTTGCTGATGACTGCTTCATTGAAACAACATCGGTAACATCGACCAAACCAAGTGGGTAACCTGCGACATCCACGACGGGCAGTTCGCTGAATTTTCGATTCGCCAGCACATTCACCGCTTCGCTCATGCGAGCACCGGCATGAATCGTCGTCGGATCTTTGACCATCACATCGCTTATTGGACAATCAAGCGCCGTCTCGCCACGCTGTTCAAACAGCTTTGCTAAATCACTATCGGTAAACAGGCCAGTTAATTTTCCCGACGCGTCGGTGAGCATTACGGCACCCGTTCGTCGGCCTGGTTTGCCGCAACCAACAATCACTTGCCGAACCGTTTCGGTTTGGCTCGCAACGCGGCATTCTTGGAGAGGTCGCATTGCCTCCTCAACTCTTGCCAATTTACGGCCAAGCGATCCACCCGGGTGATACTTGGCAAAGTCTTCCGCCTGAAAACCTTTGGAGGTGCTCAGAACGATCGCCAGCGCATCTCCTAAAGCGATCATCGCTGTGGTTGAAGTGCTTGGGGCAAGGCCCATTGAACAGGCTTCGTGCATTTCACCTAGCGGTAAGACAACCGTAGCCGCTAGCCCAACGGTGCTTGTGTTGCGTGCCGTAATCGCAATGATTTGCGTTCCCATTTCGGCAAGGCTTGGCAACAGCTGCACAACTTCGCCAGTCTCGCCACTTTGCGATAACATGAGAACCACATCTTGTGGCTTCACACGCCCCAGATCACCATGAAACGCTTCTGCCGGGTGAAGGAAGTGGCTTGTCGTTCCGGTCGAAGCGAGAGTGGCGGCAATCTTTTGACCAACGAGGCCTGCCTTGCCCATGCCGGTGACAATGACAGAACCTTTACAGTCAGCCAGTAGGTCGATCGCCTCGTTGAATTCATCGCCCAAGTGCATCGCGGCGCGCCACAGTGCAATTGCTTCTTGCCGAAGCACTTCACGCGCTGAGCGCAACTTCTCTTGGCGAGTCATCAATGGGAGTTCTAATTCGATTGCCAACGCATTCGTTGACGAAGGGATAGCAGCCATGGGCGCGTCTTCCTTGACGTTGCCTACAGGGGAAAAGCAAATGCTTATTAAATGTTGTCCGTGAAGTCTAACGCCATAGGCAAATAGCAACAACGCGAACCACTGAGCGAAAGGTTTATGCTAGCAAAAGCAGGTCCACTGTGCGGGCATTACGACGAGTTCATAAAAGGCTAGCGCATAAAAAAGCCCCCAGAAAAGCAGACGTCCCAGGGGGGCAGAGGACGGAAAATCTTTTCCGGGAGCGATTGGACGCGGCTTGATCGAACCAAGGGGGGGGAATGGTTCTAACAAAAGCGTCAAAGTTGTTCGAGAGCGGCGGAAGACATCCGTGTCCTTACCAACCGCTGTTCAAGTTGCCAATAGCATTTCTGCCAAAGCCAACTCTGCACGCGGCTCAAACGATCAATCACAAATTTATAAAGTAATCAATAAGTTCTTCACCAAAGTCAAATATCAAACCCATCCATGCGTTCGACAACCGACTCGTGTTGGCGGGAAGATAGGGAGCCAAGCGATTCGCATCAATGGCGATTTGAGATTCTTACGAAAAAAATCGGTTCGTGTGCTAGCAAGTAAAAATTACAAGAGCAGAAACCTGCGTATTGAACGTGCTATCGGAAGTTGTAGCAATGCAAACCACAACACCACCACTAGCAAGATGGCCCATCTCATGAGAGAAACGCTGAAATGGCTAGTGAGATTTTTGAAAGAGGAAGAGGGAACCGCCATGTTCACCAAAAAACAGCAACCTGCCTAGATAATTAGTTATATTATCTCGTATGGAACCGCATGGCATCGCTAAAAGTTACGATCAACTTGCCGCATATTGGGCGAGTGATGATTTCAATCGAGAGAACGGTATCGCCGCTCATCGACTTGCCTTGCGTTTTCTTGGTTCGCCAAAAATTACGCTCGATGTCGGGTGCGGCAGCAGTGGCCGCATAATCGATCTCTTGCTAGCAGAAGGCTCGAAGGTGGAAGGGCTCGACATTTCGGAAGAGATGATTCGCCTGGCTCATTATCGCCATCCGGAAGTTCGTTTTTATCACGCTGATATCGTCACTTGGGAGTTTTCCAAGTCGTACGATTTTATTTCCGCTTGGGATAGTATTTGGCACGTTCCGCTTGCAGAGCAACAAGCTGTGATTCGTAAATTGTGCGATCATCTAAGCCCGGGCGGTGTCTTACTCTTCACAGCAGGGGGGACCGACGAAGCGGGAGAAGTAACGAATCCGTGCGGTGAGAGCGACATTCCTCTCTACCATGCGACGTTAGGCATTCCCAAGTTGTTAACGATCATTAGCGAATGCAACTCTATTTGCCGACATTTAGAATTCGACCAATGGCCAGAGAGGCACGTCTATATCGTTGTTCAGAAGCGTTCTTAAAATTCTTTAACAACAGGCTTGTATACGCTGATAGCTGTGGTCTAGCACCCGTTCTATTAGCATCTCACCCTAATATTTGTTCTCACTCTCGGCTCTAATGTGATCAAGTACACGATGATGCACGCGATGCAGAATCCAGTCAGTCCAAATGGCCCAATAAGTGTGTGGAGCCATGTCGAGCGTATACCACGTTCTTCCGACGAGAAGAGTCTTTCCTTCAGCCAACGGTTCTAGCAAAAATTCACCTCGTTTGCTGCTCAATGTACCTTGCAAGTGGGGCGGGTGAATTTCGCGATAAGGAGTTAATTCAAACATAGGCTCAGGCTGATCAGAAACATTAAAAGCCAGTTGTTTGGGCTCATTCCAAACAGTAATGGGTTCGACAAAATCACCCGTAGTGAATTGACAGTAGCGAACAGCACCAACCCCTTTGCCTTCAATGTAAGCTGACTTAGGGGAAGCGATTCCTGCTCGGAAATACCAAGGCGGCTCTGATTCGATTGGTGGGAATGCTATTACTGTGTCCCAAACCTCTTGTGGTGAAGCGCTTATTTCGATCGAAGTCTCTACCATTTGAACAAGTGACTTAGGTAACTGTGATTCGGCGAAACCAAAAACAGGAAGTAAGACTAACGCACCAAGAAGGCCTCGCTCTTTTTGCAAGAGAGAGGTTTGCTTTTCAATAGCAATCGCTCTCCCAATTAAAGAACCAATCAACGCAATAGGAAGGAACACTGGCGCGGCCATTACAAGACAAATTAACCCTTCAAAACCGAAGAGCAGTTGAAAGCTAAAGACCGTTACCACTACGCCTGTCGCGTGCAAAAGACTATAGCTAATACTACGAAGTTGCTTTTGGTTTAAGAGATAACCCGATGCGGCTCCTGCTACAATTGGCGTTCCGAAAAATACCATGACGCCATAGTCTTGAAACAAATACACGCCCATCACGATCATCAAGAAGGCATAGATTACCCCAACAAGCATGGCATTAAGGAAGCTTGCTATCGATTCCGATCGCGTTACAGAAGAGCTTGGTTCTTCTTTACTTACAATACTTTCTTGGCCAGTCTCGTTGAATAACTTCTTTGAACTGCTCGAAGGAAGTAACGCACCAATCATCATCACAAGAAAATTAATTATGGGCACTAGCACCAACAAACCAATCCAAGGCGAATAGCCTGCGTCAACATATCGTCGGATAGTTAAAGCAATCGCAATCCAAATAAAAGGCAACGTCCATAGCAACCAAATAGGACCTAACCATTCGGGTCCTGCCTCAAGAAAAATATTATGTGCAAGAAGCGATGGACTGGCAAAGTCAATTAGCGAATAAACTAAACCGGTCGTTCTGCGAATCGCTACAAGCTCTACTGCATATTTCAGTAGCATGAGCGAAATACCTATCAAGCTGTACTTGATGTAACCAAGCGGTGCTCCCGATGGGTTGAACCAATCAAGAAACTGCCAAAGGAATACTTTCTTTTCCATTCTTAACTCTTCACGCATAATACTCGGTAAAGCTAACCTAACGAGATTGGGATTAACCTAAGAATGAAAGAGTACCTTGGCATAGAATGGCTTGACTAATCACTTAAAACCGTTCCTGCAAACTCTCGACCTGCATCTCTTCTTTCGAAAGAGCTTCCATCGCTTTCGTGGCGGCTTCGCATGCTTCGATAGTGGTAAGGCAAGGAACCCCAGCAGCAACAGCAGCGGCACGAATCTTTCCTTCGTCGGTTCTCGCACCTTTGCCAACCGGTGTGTTCATCACTAAAGCGACGTTCTCTTCGGTCAGGTAATCGAGCAAGTTCGGGCGACCCTCTTGCAGCTTGTTGATCTTCGTCGCGGTAACGCCCGCTTCGGCTAATTTAGCGGCTGTGCCCGGCGTGGCGATCAGACCAAATCCCATTGCCGATAGACGCTTGCTGATTTCTAAGCCCGACTCTTTATGCTTTGGAGCGAATGAGAGGAAGACGTTCCCTTTTTCGGGCAGCACCGTGCCGGCGGCGAGCTGGCTCTTTGCAAATGCCATGCTGAACTGGGGGCTAATGCCCATCACTTCGCCCGTTGAACGCATCTCGGGACCAAGCACAATGTCGATGCCACGGAACTTACGGAAGGGGAAAACCGCCTCCTTCACCGAAACATGCGAAGGGATTGGATCTTCGGTAACCCCTTGTGCTTTAAGCGAAACGCCTGCCATGACTTTGGCCGCAACCTTGGCGGCAGCAAGACCGGTTGCTTTGGCAACGAACGGCACTGTTCGGCTAGCGCGAGGATTCACTTCGATCACATAAAGCTTGGGTACTGAAGCCCCCCCTTCGGCTTCATACTTCACAGCAAACTGCACGTTCATGAGCCCCACGACTCCTAAATCGCGAGCAAGCGACTCAGTTGCTGTGCGAATATCTTTTAGAATTGGTTCTGACAAACTGTAGGCCGGTATCGAGCAGGCCGAGTCACCCGAATGGACCCCTGCCTCTTCGATATGTTCCATGATGCCAGGAACGACAACCGTTTCACCATCGCAAATGGCATCGACATCCACCTCGGTCGCTCCTTCGAGGAACGAGTCGATCAACACGGGCTGCCCCTCGGCTGCGATAAACGCTTCGGCAACAAAACGATCGACTTGGGCATTGTCGTAACAAATTTCCATCGCTCGGCCACCTAGCACAAAGCTTGGTCGAACCAAAACGGGGAACCCGATTCGTTTAACGATTTCGCGAGCCTCGTCCATCGTGCGTGCAATACCACTCTCAGGCTGACGCAAACCGAGCCTGTTGATGAGGGCCATGAATTTTTCACGATCTTCGGCATCTTCAATTGCGTCAACAGGCGTACCAATGATTGGCATGCCTGCATCTTGAAGCGCGCGGGCAAGATTCAGCGGCGTTTGGCCTCCAAACTGCACAATCACACCATCGGGCTTCACCGTGTCGGCAATGTTGAGCACATCCTCGACCGTCAGGGGCTCAAAAAACAACAAGTCGCTCGTATCGTAGTCGGTACTAACCGTCTCGGGATTCGAGTTGACCATGATCGACTCGATCTGCAAATCACGCAGTGCAAAGCTCGCATGGCAGCAGCAGTAATCGAATTCGATACCCTGTCCAATTCGATTCGGACCGCCACCGAGAATCATGATTCGCTTCTTCGGATTGCCCGTGGCGTCTTTCGTTCGCTTCGGAACTTCATCTTCAACTTCATAGGTTGAGTAGAAATATGGCGTGTAAGCTTCAAACTCCGCCGCACAGGTATCGACCGATTTGTAGACTGTGTGAATGCCGCGAGCGAGACGATCTTGGCGGACTTCCCCTTCGGTTGTGCCGAAAATCTTGGCGATTTGGAAATCCGAAAAGCCTTGTCTTTTTGCTGTGCGCAGCTGATGGTCGGTTATCTCTTGATAATTCGACATCGCTCGAAGCGTCTCTTCGGTTTCGAGAATCTCTTGCAGATTGTCGAGGAACCAGGGATCGATGTTCGTTAGCTCATGAATTTCAGCAGCCGACATTCCACTTTTGAACGCGTATCGGACATACCAAATTCGCTCGGCACCCGGCACGGTCAGACGGGCACGAATCTCGTCGGCATCGGGCCGTTCGTCGGTGTACCACTTGTCTTTGTTATCCGAACCCCATCCCATAGCACCCACTTCCAGGCCGCGGAGCGCCTTTTGAAAGCTTTCCTTAAAAGTGCTACCAATGGCCATGGTCTCGCCCACGCTCTTCATTTGCGTCGTAAGCGTTGCGTCTGCCTCGGGGAATTTTTCAAACGCAAAGCGTGGAATCTTTGTTACCACATAATCGATCGAAGGTTCGAAGCAAGCTTTCGTTTCTCGTGTAATGTCATTGGCAAGCTCATGCAACCGATAACCTACCGCCAACTTCGCTGCAATCTTTGCTATGGGAAAGCCGGTCGCTTTCGAGGCCAGTGCGCTCGAACGACTAACACGTGGGTTCATCTCAATGACAATCATCCGACCATCAGCCGGATTTATGGCGAATTGAATGTTCGAACCACCCGTCTCGACACCAATCTCGCGAATTATCGCAAGCGAAGCGTCGCGCATCCGCTGATACTCTTTGTCCGACAACGTTTGAGCGGGGGCCACCGTAATCGAGTCGCCCGTATGCACGCCCATCGGATCAAAGTTTTCGATGGCACAGATGATGACGACATTGTCCGAAGCGTCGCGCATCACCTCCATTTCAAACTCTTTCCAACCAATGATCGATTCTTCGACCAACACTTCAGTCGTCGGCGAAAGCTCTAAACCATTGCGGACCAAATCATCGAATTCAGCTCGGTTGTAGGCAATCGACGAACCGCTGCCACCCATCGTAAAACTAGGACGCACAACTGCAGGCAAACCAATGTCTTCTAGCAACTCACGGGCGCGTTCGACCGTGGTAACGGTTTCTCCTTTGCAAACGCCGAGGCCAAGCTTATTCATCGCTGCTTTGAAACGTTCGCGACTCTCTGCTTTGTCGATCACGTCGGCTTTAGCAGCAATCATCTCGACGCCATGCTTTTCAAGCACGCCGTTGGCATCGAGGTCCATGGCGAGGTTGAGCGCCGTTTGACCACCGAGGGTGGGGAGCAGTGCGTCAGGCTTTTCACGTTCGATGACCTTCTCAACAATTTCCCAGGTGAGTGGCTCGATGTAGGTCCGATCCGCCGTGGCAGGGTCGGTCATGATCGTTGCCGGATTCGAGTTGACGAGCACGACCTCGTAACCCTCCTCGCGAAGTGCCTTGCAGGCCTGGGTACCTGAGTAGTCGAACTCGCAAGCTTGGCCGATGACAATCGGGCCGGAGCCAAGGAGCAAAATCTTGTGAATATCGTCGCGGCGTGGCATAGCGAGGGCGGCTTTTAGGT
>CAYGQU010000127.1:6841-7478 GCA_964352045.1 uncultured Planctomycetaceae bacterium | reverse complement strand
ATCGGATTTATTTAATCCAAGAAGAGACCAATAGTGAACGCCTTGTGATTGACGTCAATGCGCGTGGTGGCCGATTGATCGATCCAACGGACGACTCAGACGGTGGCCGAGACCGACCTCCCACGGCAGAAGAACCGACCGACGATCTAAGCAGCCTTGAAACTCCTGCGGCGATTGCAAATCGCGTTTCAAAGATTCAAGTCGAAAGCCAAATCAATTTTGACGCTGAACGACAAGAAGCGTTAATGCCCAATTCCAATAGCATAGCTGCACCCACGGCAATGGCAGCGATTGCTATTGCTGGTTCGTATGAGGAGTGGCGACGCCATGTCGAGCAGGCCCTTGCCAACCCTGACCAGCGCCGATGGCAACGATTATTCCGACACCGACGACATTGAGGACCATGTCCTTGAACAGAATGCCTCAGACCGCAGCTTGGTTAACCCGTTTGATTTTGTCTGACTATACTGGTTGCTAAGCCAGATAGCGGCTTCAACGACTACGTTTTTCAACTGTTCCTTCCCATTTTCCCTCCCGATCTATGCAAAGTTGCTCACACTGCCTGAGCGAATTCACCGAATTACCTACCGATGGGGTTTGCCCATGGTGTGGTGAGTCGCTCGATGCGCCTTTCAAC
>CAYGQU010000127.1:0-6831 GCA_964352045.1 uncultured Planctomycetaceae bacterium | reverse complement strand
GGAAAAGGTTGATCTACAGAAAGAAAATTCTGAAGACACATCATTTGATATAGCAAATGAGGATCAAGAGGCAACGATCGAATTACCCGCCAATCCGACGGTCTCGGATATGGAACAATTCGAGGAAGGAGACCAAAACCAGACGGTTGATTTTTCTCAAGAAAAAACACTTGAATTCGAGACGCTGCCAGATGCCAATCTCGAAAACATTGAGGCGACGATCGACTTGCCTGCTCAACGGCTAACCGATCCGAACACTTCAGACATGACGGTTGACTTCAGCACGGATGAGTCACAAGATCTCGATCTTGCTTGGGGCGATGAAGCTTCCAAAACGGTTCGCCAAGATCAGACGATTCAAATTGGTAAAACGGTTAGCGGTTTTCGCTCAACGCTGCCAATCAAGTCACGTTCTTTGAAGTCTGCCGAACATCGAGGCTTGACCGAAGAGACCGGTAAGAAGACGACGTTAGGCGATGCCCCCGACTACGAGTTGCTTTCAATGCTCGGTCAGGGTGGCATGGGCGTTGTATATTCTGCAAAGCAATCATCCATTGCGCGCACCGTAGCCGTGAAAATGCTCAAACCGGGTGGTGGCAAATCGACCGATTCTGGTACTCAAGGAAGCCTTGATCAACGAGACAAGTTCATTTCCGAAGCGGTTATAACAGGTGAGCTTGAACATCCGAATATCGTTCCGATTTATGACCTCGGTGCGAATGACGAAGGGGCCCTTTTTTATTCGATGAAACGAGTAAAGGGGACCCCTTGGGATGAAGTTATTGGAGAGAAGACTCTCGGAGAGAACCTAAGCATTCTAATGCGGGTCGCTGACGCGATGGCATTCGCCCATGCCAACGGTGTGGTACACCGTGATTTGAAGCCCGAGAACGTTATGCTCGGTGATTATGGCGAGGTCTTGGTCATGGACTGGGGGCTTGCAAGAGTCACTTCGGAGTTTCCCAGCGCTGACTCGGTCTACCAGGCACAAAGCCTAGGCGGGACACCTGCCTACATGTCACCCGAGATGGCACAAGGACCAATCGAAAGGATCGATCATCGAAGCGATGTCTACCTGCTTGGGGCAATGCTCTTTGAGATCATTAGTGGAAAACCACCGCACGTTGGTAAGAACGTGATGGATTGCCTCATGGCAGCCTCCAATAACATCATTGTGTCCACCGACTACGAAGGAGAACTCCTTGGCATCGCAATGCGAGCCTTGGAAACCAAGATCGAGGATCGGTATCAGTCGGTTAAAGAATTTCAACATGCGGTCAACATCTACTTGGCACATGCCGAGAGCATTACGTTAGCGGCCAACGCAGATCGGCATCTTGAAGAGGCTCGCAAAAAGAATGACTACGAGCTGTTCTCGCGTGCATTGTACGGATATGAAGAAGCGATTGCCTTGTGGAATGGCAACGATCATGCCCGCAAGGCTTTAACGCATTCAAGAATCGAGTATTCTCGGTCGGCACTCGTCAAAGGAGATTATGATTTAGCGGCCACGTTGCTCGAATCTCATGATACGGGTCTTGAGATAGAATCGCTAGTCGAGCATGAAGCCGAAGAGGAAGTGGCCGATTTACGTGAACAAATCGTAGTTGCTCAAAAAGAACGTATCGCACGGCTGCGTCGATTGCGCGATCTTAAGCGGCTAGCGGTCGGATTGGTGGCACTTCTTTTTGCAATAGGTAGCTATTCCTATCTGGCAGTTCGACACCAAAAGAACGAAGCGGTTGCTCAAAAAGAAATTGCAGAAGAACAACGCGGTATTGCCGTTGTCAAAGAAGCCGAAGCCACCGAGCAGCGTAAGCTTGCCGAAGAGAATGCCGCTAAAGCACTAGCAGCCAAGGTAGAAGAAGAACGACAACGACTTGTAGCCGAAGAACAAGAAGCGATTGCGATTGAGAATGCGGCACTAGCCAGCAAAAATGAAAAGATTGCCCTGGAAAAGAAAGCCGAGGCAGAAGAAGCACGCACAATTGCTATCGAGGCAAAGGCTAATGAAGCCTATGCCGCCTATGTCGCACGCATTGGGCTCGCTGCTGAAAAGATAGAAGAAAACGCCTTTGGCGAAGCATTGGTTTTGCTCGAAGCTTGTCCCGAGGAACTTCGCCATTGGGAGTGGGGACGACTTCGCTATCTGTGCAGTTTAAGCGATCGGGTCGATGATCTCGGTGCCCCAGTTGATCAAGTCGCTTACTCACCCGACGGCAATCAGTATGCCTGTGGCGATTGGTTTGGAAAAGTCACGCTTCGCGAAGTGGCGACTGGTGAAATACTTTGGCAGGTTCATCTTGCCCAATACGTTCATTCAGTTGCTTTCTCGCCTGACGGTGGACGTCTTGCTGCGGCTGCGAGTGATGGCGTCGTTTATCAACTCGATACCACGTCGGGTGAAACGATCAATGAGCTTCGCGGTCATACCGATGCAGTTTTGACAGTAACCTACTCGCCCGACGGTGGGCAAATTGCCTCGGGAGGATACGACGAAACGGCCCGCCTCTGGGATGCCGAAGCGGGCAAGCCTTTACAAGAACTCAAAGGACACACCTGGTGGGTTTGGTCCGCTTCCTTTTCGCCCAATGGCAAAATGCTCGTTACAACTGGACAAGATGGTCGGGCCGTTGTATGGCAACGAAGAGAAAATGAAATCAAGCCCCAATTTGAACGAGCAACCGAATTCGCAGGACATGCAGGCCCTGTTTATGATGCCGCTTTTTCCCCCGATAGCACACGAGTCGTAACCGCTGGTTTCGATCAAACATTGTGCCTCTGGGATCCTAGAGAGCACAACACAATTGATCTCGAGCGACGACTCGATGGTTTGCCTGACGAAGCTGCTACTCATCAGGTTTTGCGTGGGCACACTGGTCCGGTTCGTTCCGTAGCATTTGCTCCTGACGGCATGCGACTGTTGAGTGGAAGTCAAGACAACACGCTGCGACTGTGGGAAGTAGAACGAAAAACCTCGCTTGATTTGCGAGGCCATGGGGGGCGTGTTTTCTCAGTCTGCTTTGCCCCTGACGGCACCTCAGCCCTTTCGGCAGGATACGATCATCAAGTTCGCCATTGGTTGCTAGGTAAGTACCGAGAAGAAATTCCGCTCCACACCAAAGCACTGTCTGGGCACCAAGATGCTGTCCTCTCGGCAAGCTTCTCGAGGGATGGCTTGCAGGTAATTACTGCGAGCCGTGATCGAACCGCTCGCCTCTGGAATCTAGCCAGTGGCAACAACGTGATGAGTTTTTCCGAGGGGCATGAGTTCCTGGCCTCGTCGGCGCAGCTGACGGCTGACGGAAGAACCCTCGTTACCTCGGCAGGCGATAATACGGTTCGCGTTTGGGACGTAGCGACAGCGACAGAAAAACTCCTACTGACCGAAACAGGCCGCAGCGCTGCGGTGGTGGTCGATTCTGCCGGCGGCTGGATCGCCACCGGCGGACCGAAGGGATCAATTCGATGGTGGGATGCTCGCTCAGGCGACATGGTTCAAGAGAAAATCCCGTCCGAAGAAGATATCACTGCCATGGCCACTTCGACGGATGGTACGCTTGTCGCCACCGGGGATCAACGCGGTGACATTCGCCTCTGGCGGAGAGACTCGAAGGCCGAAAGTGGTGGCTGGATTTTTGATGCAAAACTCGACGGACATAGCCGTACGATAACTGCACTATGCTTTACAGAAGATGGCAAGCGATTAATTTCGGCTAGTGGAGACTCGAGTTGTGGTCAGTGGGACGTCGAAAGTCGAACCGAGATTCGTTCTTTGGTTCTTCGACACAACGACTGGGTCGGTTCACTCGACATTACAGCTGATGGCCGTTACGCCGTTACGGCATGCGATGATGGGCATGCACGTCTATGGTCGCTTCGTGATGCCAAGGTCTTGGCCGAAACTGAAATGCCTGGCGTCGTGATCAACTCGGTCGATTTGGCCTCGGATGGAAACGAAGTCTTGCTCACTTCTTCTGGTAATCGCACTGTCAGTCGATGGGATTTGAAAAATCCCTCAAGCACACCAACTACCTTGATTGGTGGGGACAGTGAAGCAGGTCTGATTTGGTCAGCTCGTTATGGAAATAATCAAAACAGTATTATTACCGTTGGCGGGAACGATGCCCAATTATGGCGGCTCGATCCATTGCGTCAGACCATCAGCTTTAGCCCTCACGGTGCGGTAGCCGATGCCAAGCTTTCGCCCAATAGCCAACTCGTTGCTACGGGAAGTTGGGATCACTCGGCCAAACTTTGGGATTCCGCAACCGGCAAGGCATTGAATAAGCTCGAAGCAGGCCATCGCGGATTTATCAATTCAGTCGACTTTTCGCCCAATGGCCAAGAACTTTTAACTGCCAGCGATGATCGAACGGTTCGGTTTTGGGAAGTCGCAACGGGAGATTTGCAAGACTTATCACTTACAGGGCATTCGGGCCGAGTCATGCATGCCGTTTATGGATCGGAAGGAAAAACTATTCTTACTGCATCGGCTGATAAAACCGCTCGGTTGTGGGATCGAGCGACGGGCAAACAAATTCAAATATTTTCTGGGCACGAATGGGCGGTGCTTGGTTGTGCTATTTCTCAGGATGGGCTTATCGCAGCGACGGGGAGTGCTGACAACAAGGCAAAGGTATGGAACGTTGCCACCGGCGAGCTCATCTGCACATTATCAGGCCACACAGCAGGTGTTTCGAGCGTTGCTATTAGCCCCGACGGGCGTC
Organism: uncultured Planctomycetaceae bacterium; assembly: GCA_964352045.1. Taxonomy (GTDB): domain Bacteria; phylum Planctomycetota; class Planctomycetia; order Pirellulales; family Lacipirellulaceae; genus CAYGQU01. Next base: position 2,101 of record CAYGQU010000127.1, on the reverse strand, counting down.
GCATCCTGACCGGCGGACAAGACAATCTTGCGAAACTTTGGGACGCTTCGACCGGCAAAGAAATTCTTTCGCTCACGGGGCATACCGAAGAAGTCACCTCCGTAGCATTTAGCCCCGATGGACAATCCGCCCTCACCGCAAGCCGCGATTCGCAAGCCATTGTCTGGCCCGCGGCAAGTTGGCAAAGTGAAACACGTTGACACAGTCAAGATTGATTCACACATCAGTTGACTTAGCAGACGAATCGACGCTGGCAGACGAATCGACGCTGGCAGATTCTATTTCCACAGCATAAGATTGTCGCAGGATGGCACGTTACTAAAAACCCTAAGGCAATAGATTGCTGATGTCTGAAGAATCTGATTCTCCGAAAAAGCCAACCCTAGCGATTACGATGGGAGACCCGACCGGTGTGGGGCCCGAGGTAATTGCAGGCGTTTGGGATAATCCGCTTGTCCATGAGGTTTGTCGGCCCGTTGTTTTAGGCGACCCCGAAATCATGCAACGAGCGCTAGAGCTAAAAAAGAAATCAGTCGAGTTGCAAGTCATCCGTCAGTACGACGAGGGCCCAGCGATCGCGAGCACTCAACGGATGCCTTGCTTGTCATGCAGTGACCAAGATTTGTCAGAAATGATTCCCGGGTTGGTTACGGCCAACAGTGGGCTGGCTGCTTACGATACGATCATCGCCGCAACGAAACTTGCTTTACACAAAGAGTGCGATGGCATCGTCACAGCACCGATCAGCAAGGCGGGTTTGCATGCCGCGGGGAAACCTTACCCAGGGCATACCGAGCTGCTGGCCGAGCTTTGCGGCGTGGAAGAATTTGCGATGATGCTCTACTTGCCTCCTCGCTTAGCACCGAAGACACGACATGGCTTGGGCGTCGTGCATGTCACGCTCCATATGTCGGTTCGCGATGCCATCGATGCACTTTGTCCTGAAGCGATCCTCGAGAAGTGCCGACTCGCCAATAATGCGGCCCGAGCTTACGGTTCCGCAAGCCCACGCATTGGTGTTGCCGCCCTCAATCCGCACGGTGGCGAAGGAGGTCTTTTCGGTAACGAAGAGAGTCGCCTCATCGAGCCAGCCGTCTTGCAAGCCCAAGCCGAAGGAATCCATGCCATCGGTCCGCTACCTGCCGACACGTTAATGGTTCGGGCTTCTGAAGGAGAATTCGATGTTGTTGTCGCCATGCTCCACGACCAAGGGCACATCGCGCTAAAGCTAATGGGCATGCACGGCGCAGTCAACGTCACGCTCGGCTTACCGATCGTCCGAACCAGTGTAGCCCATGGCACGGCAGGCGATCTCGCTTGGAAAGGCATCGCCGAAACGAGCGGCATGATCGCAGCCGTCGAAGCGGCGGCTTCGCTGAGCAAGAGACGAGCGACTGCCAGCTAAGAGCGAAGTCGGTTCGCATGAATGTCATTGAAAAAGAGTAGCACCGGTTGGCACAGAATCTATTCCTGGGCCTATCGGTATTGGTTTAGCAACATGAGGCTATTGGTTTCGGTTCGATGTTTTAGCGAGTATCTTCTACTTTTTGTTGCCTCTTGTGGCTTCGCCACACTTATAGGCTGTACGCCAATCTGTGCTATCCGCTGGTTCTAGGGTAATTTATCAAGATAAAGTAGACATCATGCATATGAATAGCAGTAAAGCAGTAAACTATTTATCTGATACGTGCTTCTTACTTCAAGGAGAAAGCTAAGACCGCAAAGATCAAATATGACGCCTCAAATGATGATTACTCTGCAGGGTATGCCATGGCATTTCATGAAGTGATTTCATTATTGCAAATGCAAGCTCATGCATTTGATATATCACTTGGCGAAATATCCTTAGCAGACATTGATCCAGATGCAGACTTACTATAAGCACTAATTATGGAAGTATACGGCTCTACTCTAATGGCAAAAACGAACTTTTTCTTAAGATGCAGGTGTAACTCTAGATTTAGTCTGCAAGTCTTTTCTCTCTCGATCATTTTAGTTGCTTCAAATGTGACTGGAGCAGATGTCGAAAAGCGTCTCGTTCTTGATGTTGATTTTGCTTTTGACGGTGGTAGTCTCGTTTTTGAGCTAGCTGATACAAACG
>CAYGQU010000126.1:2637-7618 GCA_964352045.1 uncultured Planctomycetaceae bacterium | reverse complement strand
GTCGAATTCTGGCTTGCAAAATTGTCAGGTCGAGCAGCGACGCAGAAAGTTCGGAGAGTATTTTTTGCGTTGCGTCTGGGTTTGCTTCAAGCTCTTTTTTAAGCCGAAGAAAGTCTTCTCTTAGTGAATTGAGATCAATCTGGACGTTAGTGATTCGTTCGTTTAATCGTTTCGGATTTAATATCTCAGTGTCAATTCGAGTTTGACTCACTTCAGGCCGCGATGCCAAAGCAAGCAAATGCTCTCGTCTTGCGGGAGCCACCTCTTTGAGTCGTAATAAGTCGTTTTCAACTACCGTAATTTGTTTTTGAGTGACTCTTAAGAGTTCATTCGCTTCAGACGCCGTTTGAACAAGGGAAGGTAATGATTCAGCATCGCTGAGGTTTGGTAGTGGTTCCGATTTTTGGGCTAATTTCTCTTGGTTTTCTTCTGCCGAGCTTTTGTTTGAAATTTCGATTTTGGAGGGGGATTCGATTATTAGTCCTGGCAATGCCATCGACGGCCCCGACGCCTTCTTAGAATCTCGAAGAGATTGAGGTTTATTTACCTCTGAAATCTCGTTTGCCTGTTTTGCTTTTGAGACTTCGTCCGAATCTTCATTGTTAGGATTGTTTTGTTCGCGACTGATTTGCAAGAGTTCGGCTGTTTGGTTTTGCAGGTCGGTAAGCTGAGGAGATAGCAAACTAAACTGATCGAGAATCGGATCTTCTATCGCTAGTTCAAGATCGGGCGGAAGGCCTAGATTTACTTTGAAGCTATCAAGAAACGTTTCGTAATTTGCCTCGGCATTTAGCAGACTGCTTTGGGCATTGAATAAAGCTTGCCGCGCGAGTTCGACCTGAAAGCGATCGATGCGTCCAGCATTGTAGGAATCGACAAGTTGTTCGGTGCTTTCTTGCAGTGCAAGCACATTGGAACGCTGGTTGCGCAACACTTGCTGTTGTTGCAAAATACCCAAATAGGCTCCCGAACCAACGGCACCCGCACCGGTATCGATCCCGGTAAAAAGATTCGAGGCGATGCTTAAGAGATTACCACGGCGTTGCGCTCCTGCACCGATTCCACGTCCCACTACAACATTGAGATAGTATTCTCGACGAAAGCGTTCCATTGACCGGACGTTTGCAAGGAGGGTCCGCTCTGCGACGGTTAGCCGCTCAAGCACTTGCAAACGTCCGCCACCACGCAAGAGAGGTTGAACAAGCGAGAAATCCAACAACGTATTACCTGCGTAATCGTTCGGTCCAGCGAATTGCCAAACCAGAGAATTCGCTAATCCAACCACCATTTCAGCACCTGTTGCCGAAACTTTTCGCAAACGCCATCGATTAGCAGGCGAACTTGGCGAAACGGTTAGCAAACTCGAACTTTCCCCCGTACCTGAGCGAACCCGACCATCGGCAATGAAATCAAGATCGGCACCGCCGAACAATTGGGTATCGAACCGAAATCTCTCGAACGAAACATCGAGTGCCGACAGATAAAGATCTTCTAGTTCACGTTGATAGTCAGGATCGTTTTTAATCCCCAAGAGGACGGCTGCTTTAGTGTCGAGAACGAGCTTACCTTCCTCGTTGAGTGGCAAGAGTTGTCGCCAAGCGGGGGGATCAACATACGGTGTTCTTGGCGCTTTGCGCCAGTATTTATCACCCCGTTTGCCATCGACGCAATGCATGTAGCGATGTGACGTTGGATCATCGGGTGGCATCGGAGGGCAATCGGGGGAGTGGGGATCGTACATTCGTGAATCGGAATCGATGCCAATTCGATACTGCCCCGGTCCGGCCCCTGCTAGCGGTGCTTTCTGGTCGATCAGGCAATTGGCATCTCGGTCAGCACGAAGACGAGCTTTACTGCGACTACAACCTGTAACAGTTAGCAAGGAGCAACCCATGCTGGCAATTAAAAGCCAACAAGCCAGGTTACGCAGGCTAATTGTTGAAATCGACATGAGAACCCATAGACGGCTTGATCGAAAATCCCGGCCGATTTGAATTCTGACAAGGCATACGCCTTGCGCAAAGTTTGCGGCCCCTAGCGATTATGTCGTCAAGATGGGCGGGCCGACTTAAAGATTCATGAGTTCACTACACAGAGTGTCTAGAAACCATGGCGACGCTAGCATCAAGCTTCTTCGCTTTTAATTGGTTCACTTACTTGCACACGATCCCAGAAGGCGACGGCAAACAACACCATGACCGCAGCTGCCATACCAGCGGGCAATAGCCAGAATTCTTTCCATTGGTTCATGGTTTCCGAAACGAGCGTCGGGTCAATTCCTTCAGGCATGGACTGGCTAAACATCTGCGAAAGCTTCTGAAAGTAGCTCAGGTCTTGCCCTTCGCGTGCTGCACCGATTGCTTTGGCAAGAATTGGTTCTTGGGTCATGGTTTTTGCCATTTGGCTACCAGCGAATCGGAAGCCGAGAAACATACCGATGCCTTGGGTAAAGAAAACGAGCATGCTTTGTGCTTGTCCTCGTACTTTTTCCCCAGCTCGTTTGTCGGTGTACATAAAGCCGGTAACAAAAAAGAAGTCGTAACAAACACCATGCAGAATGAGTCCTAGTAAGAGCATCCAAGTCACTTGATCAGGTGCACCAAACGCGAATAACAAATAGCGTGCGACCCAGGCTGCCATGCCGATTAAGAGCATCCATTTCACACCTAATTTGCGAAAGAAAAACGGAATAAGTAGCATGAAAACAATTTCGCTCATTTGCCCGATCGTCATAATCGACGAAGCTTGTTCAAAGCCGGCCGTTGTTAATAGGTTACTCGTGTAGGCGTAATAGTAGGCCAGTGGAATGCAAATTAGCGTTGAGCAAAGCATGAAGATGGCAAAAGGGACTTTAGTCAGCATGCCAAAGGCGTCTTTCATTAGCAGGCTGCCCAAATCAAGCGGGGTTCCTTTGGCAGGCGGGGGCGTATGCGGAAGTGTAAAGCTGTAGATGCCAGAAGCAACCGCTGCAAAGAGAGCAATCCAAAGAATATTGAAGCTCGTTGACCAACCACTTGCTCCCACCATGAGACCGGCCACAATCCAACCGATGGTGCCCCAAACACGTATAGAGGGAAACTTATTCGGATCATCAACGTTAGCAAACGCGATGCTATTACCTAACCCAAGCGTCGGCATGTAGCAAAGCATGTGGCCAAGAAACAAAGTCCCTACCATACCGGCGTTACCTGCTTCGGCATAACCGATAGCAAAGTACATGAACATGGCTGATAAAAGCATCAGCACGCCAAAAACTTTTTGCGATGAAAATAACCGATCAGCAATTAAACCTAGAAACAACGGCGCAATGATCGCCGCAATGGGGCCCGCCCCGTATGCATTGGCTATCGCATTACTTAGTCCGTTAGCGCTAAAGCAAGCGCCGAGCGTTGGTGCCCAAGCTCCCCAAATGAAGAACTGCAAGAACATCATGATCGACAAACGGGTCGTAACAGAGCCCATAATATAACACCCCTGGCATTGAGGAAATTGAAAAGTCTTGTACTAACTGGTCAGCTTGCAATGTCCTCTTCTATCAAGCCTGAGGAGATCTGTTTTTTCTTATGCCGACTCAATACAGCAATAAATAGCATAGCCATAGCAAGTGGTGCAAGGAATCCTACCAGTGATTGGCTCGTTGGTACCCCTAGGTTGTTAACTGCCAAATAGACTAGCGAAGCGATGTAAGCTAAGTAATAAGTAATCATCCCAAGCCCTTCGAGTCGGTTGACACCAAGCCCCGAAAGAAAAATTGGCAAGCAAGCGACCGAAACCGCCAACATTAACGGCATATGGAAATCAATAAATTCCCGACCAACGATCACTCCCTGGGGTGCAACAATAGATGAAATGCCAATCACACAGAGGACATTCAGGATATTACTTCCCACGACGTTGCCGACCGCCAGATCACGTTTGCCCCGGGCGCTGGCGATGACCGAAATAGCGAGCTCTGGCAGCGAGGTGCCGATGGCGATCACCGTGAGTGCGATCACTGCTTCACTAATGCCAAACTGCTGAGCTAGTTCGATGCAGGCTTTGACAAGCCAATCTGCCCCCCCAACTAATAATACTAACCCGCCAATGAGCGAGGCAATATTTGTAAGTAAGACTATGCCCGTTGTATTTATGTTGTGTGGCGTGATGTCAGCAAACTCTTCTTCGAGCGCTTTCGCCTCGCGTTTGCCTTCCAACACGGTCCAGCATAGATAGACAATAAGCCCAATTACCATGGCGACTCCTTCGCCACGAGAGAAGACTCCGTCGTAGCCAAGCGCAAGCATGACACCAGCCGCCGCGATCATAACTGGTATATCGAGCCGAAACAGTTGGCGGCTGACCATCAGCGGAGCCACCATCGCTGCCGCACCAAGGATCAGTAAAATGTTTGACAAGTTGCTGCCAACAACGTTGCCAACCGCGAGATCGGTCTTTCCCGCATAGCAAGACTGAACCGAAACGGCCAACTCAGGGGCACTTGTTCCAAAGGCGACGACCGTCAGGCCAATGATGAGTGGCGGTACTTTTGCGATCGCTGCGAGATTCGAAGCGCCACGCACTAAAAGTTCACCGCCGACAATCAAGCCGATGAAACCACCAATAAGCAATAATATCAGCATCAAGTCGTGTCATCCAAGGGGTCGAGTCGAATCAATGGCGCCGCCACAGACTATACGCTACCCGCACGCCCCTGAATTGCCCAGGGCAGCTTGCTTGACGTTGAAGGCTAATCGCTGCGCTCTCAAACCGTATCATGCGGTTCGTCAAGCTTTTGTCCTCCGCCGGCTAGCACTCGGTTCACTGCCGAAACGAACGCCTTCGTGCTCGCTTCGACCGTATCGGTCGATACGCCTCGGCCTCGGTAGAGTTTATTGCCTGCCACAACTTCGAGGTTCGATTCCCCTTGGGCATCTTTACCGTGAGAAACGCTATGCACGCGGAAATCACGGACATTAACTTTGGTCTTCGTAATCTTCTCGAC
>CAYGQU010000126.1:0-2627 GCA_964352045.1 uncultured Planctomycetaceae bacterium | reverse complement strand
ACCCGACACGATTCTCACCTCATACGAGACCAACTTCCAAGTGTCGGCACTGTCGGCGCCACGCTGCTCGATCAGAGCGAGGATGTCTGAGTCGTAAATCTCTTTCTTCTTGTCAGCCAATTTCTTGAACGCCTCGAAGACTTCCATCAGTTGGTCCCCTTCAATCGGATACCCAAGCGCCGCGGCGCGATCGGCCAGCGCTGCCCGGCCACTATGTTTGCCAAGCACCAAGTCGGTTTTGGTGAACCCAACATCCTCTGGCCGCATGATTTCATACGTCGTTGGCTCCTTGAGCATCCCATCTTGATGGATACCCGACTCATGGGCGAATGCATTACGCCCCACAATCGCCTTGTTGCGTTGCACCTGCATGCCCGTGATGCTGGTTACTAATCGACTCGTCGGAACCAATCGGGTCGAGTCGATTCTCGTATCGACGCCGTAATAGTCGCCCCGAGTGCGAAGTGCCATGACGACTTCCTCGAGCGCACAGTTGCCCGCCCGTTCACCGATGCCGTTAATGGTGCACTCGATCTGCCGAGCTCCGTTCTCGACAGCAGCCAAGCTGTTGGCAACCGCCATTCCAAGGTCATCGTGACAATGAGCGCTCATGACGGCTTTGTCGATGTTCGGTACACGCGTAGCAAGATTATGAAAGACTTTGCCCATGTGCGTCGGCGTTGCGTAGCCCACCGTGTCGGGAATGTTGACCGTCGTCGCGCCGGCGTTGATTGCTGCTTCGACGACTTCACATAAGAAGTCGGGTTCGGTGCGCGCTGCATCTTCGGGCGAGAACTCGATGTTGTCACACAAGTTGCGAGCTCGCTTTACTCCCTCGATTGCCCGTCGGATGATTTCCTCTTTATCCATCTTGAGTTTGAACTCGCGATGGATCGCGCTCGTTGCTAAGAAGACATGGATTCGAGGCTGCTCGGCATCCTTGAGAGCTTCGCCTGCCCGATCAATGTCTTTGTCGTTACAGCGAGCAAGCCCACAGACTTGTGCCCCCTTAACATGTCGAGCAATCGCTTGTACCGCTTCAAAGTCGCCCGGCGAAGCAATCGGGAAGCCCGCTTCGATGACATCGACCCGTAAATCAACCAGCGCCTGGGCAACCTTGAGCTTTTCGGCCAAATTCATGCTCGCCCCAGGCGATTGCTCGCCATCGCGAAGCGTGGTGTCGAAAATCGTGATCATCGGTTGGGTAGACATGTCGTTCGTTACGCCTGTTAATTAGGGAGCCCCGTTTTCGCTGTCAGGGAGCCCTATAAGATACGAAAAAACCCTGGCAGCCTTGAAGGGCCCCAGGGTGATGGTTTTTGGTGTGAGAACACGAAACGCTCGACCCTATGCCCTTTTGGCGAGGAGTAGGAGCAGCAGTAAAGCTTCGACGGTCGGGGCTTGAATGTTGGTCATTTGGGTTCTCATATCGTTCCTCTACTATGGCAGGACAAGCCGATGGGGTCAAGGTTCAGGTCTTTTAGCGGTCAGCAGTCAGCCATCAGCATTCAGTAGGGGAGCGTGCTTCGCACCTACCTTCCCATTGTCCGGGGCAAGGCATTCTGATCTTGGCAACACGTCAACCCAAAGAAGACGTCTCGTTGGGCCCAGCGTTAAAGTTAAGTGCGAAGCACACTACCCTTCATGACTTTCTAACCGCCACAACCGCCGCAGCCGCCGCAGCCGCCTCCTCCACAACCACCCCCTCCGCCACCACTATCGCCGCAGCCACTGCTCCAGGTGTTGCTCCAACCTCCGCTACTGGCCGAGGTTGATTGCAACGCGGTCGATAAGGGGTTTAATTCGGGCAGATTGCATGAGGTGATGCCGAAGAGGCTAACCGCCAATGCGATGTCGAGCGGATCGAGATTGGCGTTATTGCTTGCCGCCTGCTTTTTGAGTGCGTGGTGGTTCTTTAGGAGCCGTTTCATAGTGCGATCCCCCGTTTGTGTCAGGCGAGGGCGGCTGAGGATGGCGAACGATACGATCGTCAGCACGATGAGAGCGACGACCAAGAAACCAACCGGTTTGTCTCGACTTATCCCCACGACGACTTTGATCGCACCAATGAGCCAAGCGGAACCGAGCAAGAAACTGGCCGCCAAGAAGGCGGGGCGGAAGCTCGCCTCGGTTTCGATCAAGCCATCCCGTTCAATCGCATCGACGATTTTTGATGAGTGAAGCTGCACCGACTGACCCAAGTCGGCAATCTCTTTACCCGGTTCAGCGGTTGATAAGAGCAACGTCTGTTCAAGCTCGGTGTCAGTCATCTCCGGGACCCGATTGGCGATGGCGTAGTAGTTGCTTTTTAATGCACCTAATCCGCTTCGTTTTTTCTCAATGCTGATTGCCCCGCTCTGTACCAACTTGGCGAGAGCCGTTTGATAGGCGGCTTGCCAACCACCACGCAACGCGGCGATCAGTTCGGGATTACTGAGGGCGTTTGTTTCGATCACTGGATTATTCGGCGTACGCAAAACCAATCGGCAGATGATCGCCCCCAGAATAGCGAAGAGGGAGAGGGCACCGTAGAAAGTAAGGAAATTGGGGCCATCAAAATCGAACGGGTTGATTGCCGCGCCCGCTGCTAAAGGGGGTGAAATCAGTATTAAGCAGGCGGCCAAAGC
>CAYGQU010000125.1:6677-7618 GCA_964352045.1 uncultured Planctomycetaceae bacterium | reverse complement strand
GGGTAACGGACTTGGTCTAGCCTTCACACACGAAGTAGCTCGACTGCATGGCGGTCGACTTGACGTGAGCAGCGAATTAAACAAAGGCTCACGCTTCACTTTCAGTTTACCACTCGCATAAAGAAGGTGGTAAATCATGTTCACCAACAAGAAACAAGGCGCAGTTGATATCGTAACGGGCGAAGGTCCGATAAGCCGCGATACGCTGGAATTGGTACAAAACGCGGTCGATCCCTGCCTACAATCGGGGCAACCACGTTTGGTCTTTGATATGAGTGAGGTCGCACTGCTTGATAGTGGTGGTTTGGAGTACCTCCTTGATCTGAATGACAAATGCGTTTCACGCGGTGGTGCACTGCGACTTGCTGCTCCGAACAATCTATGCCAAGACATTCTCGACGTTTGTGGAATTTCTACACAAATTGAAGTCTATGAAGATACGACACGCGCGGTAGGAGGTTTTTCACAATGACTTCTTCCTCGTCGATTCTTGAACCCGGTATCAAGCTACCAACTCAAGCGAATTCCGTTCCTTTAGGTGAACGTCTAGTACGTGCTGGAATTCTGTCTGAGATTGAACTTGAAACGGCCCTGCTTCAACAAAAGTCAAAAGGAATGCGTCTGGGCGAAGTCCTGGTCAACTTAGGATTTGTAGACGAAAACGAATTGCTGCCGCTCCTTGCTGAGCAAATTGGTACAACCGCCGTTCGGCTCCGTGAAGGAATGGTTGATCCGGAAGTGGTCCATATGCTACCACGCGAACGGGCCGAAGCGTTAAGTGCTTTGGCGATGTTCTGTGTTCGCGGAACGCTTTACGTTGCGATGGCTGAACCGCAAAATTTGCGTGCCGTTGACGAAGTGGAAAGAGTTACGCGATTACCTGTGGTGCCAATTCTAGCTTCTCGTGAAGCCATCACTCGTGTTACACCACGCTGCTACGA
>CAYGQU010000125.1:0-6667 GCA_964352045.1 uncultured Planctomycetaceae bacterium | reverse complement strand
TGCCGTCACTGCTGACATCGAAGCTGGCGCAGTTGAAGTTCATCCCGATGCTTATGAACTTGACCTTCGCGACGTTCAATCGTTGGCCGAAGGTAGCCCGATTGTGAACTTAGTTAACTACATAATTGTTCATGCTGTGCGACAAGGTGCAAGTGATATCCATATTGAACCAGGCCACCAACACACAGCAATTCGCTATCGGGTTGATGGTCAACTTCGGGAAGTTTTACGTCCCCGACGTGACTTTCATGCGGCCATGGTTTCGCGTGTTAAGGTGATGGGACGTATGGATATTGCTGAACAACGAAACCCGCAAGACGGTCGGATCCATGTCGTTGTTGAGAAGCAAGAAATTGATTTGCGTTGCTCGACGATACCTACGGTACTCGGCGAAAAAGTCGTTCTGCGTGTACTCGACCGAAGAAATCTTTCGTTCAATCTAAATGACTTGGGTGTCCCCGATCGGCAATTCACACGCATGAAGGAGATGCTCGATAAGCCGTATGGAATGGTTCTTGTAACCGGACCAACTGGTAGTGGTAAAACGACCACACTCTATTCGGCTCTTGAATTGGTGAAGTCGGTTGATCGCAATATCGTAACGGTAGAGGATCCTGTTGAGTATCAAATTGACATGATCAACCAAATTCAAACGGGGGGTACGGAGCAAATGAATTTTGCTTCTGCCTTGCGATCTATCCTTCGGCAAGACCCGGACATCATCATGATTGGTGAAATCCGCGATGCCGAAACGGCAGAAATCGCAATCCAAGCTTCCCTCACCGGACACTTGGTTCTTACCACACTACACACCAACGATAGCGCTTCAGCAATTACCCGATTGGTGGATATGGGAATCGCCTCTTACAAAATCGCAGCCGCTTTGGTGGGTGTCGTATCGCAGCGGCTCGTGCGTACGATCTGCCCCAAATGCCGAACAACCTATTATCCCCGTAGTGAATACCTACAAATGATTCATTACGAAGGAGACCAACGTCGGCAATTTGAAAAAGGTCGGGGTTGTGATGCTTGCTTTGACACCGGATTTCAAGGTCGGCAAGGTATCTATGAAATTTTAACCGCCTCGCAAGAGGTACGCGAATTGATCAATACTAACTCAAGCCTTGAATCACTACGAGCGGCCATTCCTAAGCAGGGTGGAACCACCTTGCTGCAAGAGGGAATCTCATTAGCTGAAGAAGGCATAACCAGTCTCGAAGAAGTCGTTCGGGTTGCCTACTTTGATTAACACATAAAACCATAATTAAATGTCACTTTTAGCAACACATGATAAAGACCTGTCGGATGTCGCCTTGGGCGAGCCGGTTCAGCCTGCGCCATCAGAAACGCTAGAAACGACAAACGATCCCTATGCGATTGCTACCCCCTCTCAGACAATCGTACCTAAAGCGGCTGCGGCAAAGGGGCAATTCCATCTCAATGGACTGCTAGAGAAAAGAATTAAACAAGCCGATCTCGTCTTGTTTACTTCTCAACTCTCGATCATGTGCGAATCTGGACTTGATCTAGCCGAAGCTATTCATGAGACCGCCACACATTGCAATCACCCTAAACTCAAGAGAGTCCTTGAAGCAATCTACTATGATGTCTCGAACGGTGTGCGCGTTTCGGTTTCATTGAAACGGCACGAAAACGTATTTGGGGGAGCCTACATCGGAAGTATTGCCGCAGCCGAATCCTCAGGCAATGTCGGCGAAGTACTAGGACGTTTAACTGAACTGATGCGAAACCAAATGCGATTGCGTAGTGCCTTGATTTCCATCTTTTCCTATCCTGCTGCTTTGTGTGGAATTGCGATGCTGGTGGTTGCCGCCTTGATTTTCTTTGTGCTACCACAATTTGGCACAGTTTTTGAACGGATGAACGCAACGGCCCCCCCGTTTACTAGGTTTTTACTCGATGCTTCAGCGTTCGCACGTGAGAACCTTCTTTGGATAGGCATTTTTACAGCCACTACCATAATTAGTGTTTATCAATATGCTCAAACCGAACATGCAAAGCGTCTTTGGGATCGTATGATGCTCGAGGTTTCGATCTTTGGTAAAGCGAGCCGTGCCTTGATAACGGGTCGCATCTTTCGGCTGCTTGGCACGATGCTTGAAAGTGGCGTGCCCCTTTTAGATGCTCTTAAACTCTGTCGTGATTCGATCAGTAATTACTACTATCGAACACTCTTTGATGAGATGGAAGAAGGCGTTATTAATGGTCGCGGGATTGGTTCAACTGTGACCGAATCTCCGTACCTTCCTTCAGGCGTAGCCCAAATGGTAGTCACAGCCGAACGGACTGGCCGATTGGGTCCTGTTATTTCATTAGTAGGCGAGTTCTACGAAGAAGATGGAGAGACGCAGATTCGCCAAGTAGTAAAGCTACTTGAGCCGATCATCATTCTCATCATGGGTGCCCTTGTTGCCGGCGTAGTTGCGTCGGTCATGCTGCCATTACTCAATGTTTCTACCATGTCGAGGTAATTCTAAACGTGTCGATAAGTTTGCTATCTTTGAAACCTGCAAAGAAAACCAACCTAACCGGTTGGCTGGGAATTGATATAGGATCGACAGCCGTCAAGATCGCACAGGTAAGACAAAAGGGGGAGACTTGGGAACTGTTATCGGCACAATTATTTCCTGTTACAGAAGATTCAAATCCATTAGAGACGGCTGTCGAAGGGGTTGAATCCCTTTCAGGAACGAAATCGAAGTGGTTTGGTAAACAAGCTGCCTGCATCACAACCGAATCGCCTGATATTCGTAGCTTAGATGTACCCAATGCATCACGCGGAGATATCAATGGCTATTTAGCTCAGCAACCAGGCCTAGCGGGATTAAAACTCTCAACGATTGTGTGGCCTTCGACTTGGAAAGTATCGCCAACCGACAACTTACCTTGCCACGTTTACGGCATCCATGAACCGACAACAGATATCATCTGTGAACGCTTATTCGATCAAGGCGCTCACTGTCAAGTGATGGAAAGTTTGCCTCATTCTTTAGCGAGGCTCATGAAATTTAGTCCAAAAAGTTCGAATAAAGTACAGGGGATAATCGACTGGTCTGCTAAGCATCCGCTGTTTGTCCTCGTTCGCAATGGAGACCCCTACTACACCCGACTACTTAAGAACTGTTCGTTTGGAAAAGCAGTTTCTGAGATGTCCAAGAAACTAGATCTATGCGCTCAAGATGCGTGGAACTTGCTAAGTGGGATCGGATCAGCAACGACCGGTCGCACTGATTTACCTAGTTTATCGAATACGATAAATGAATTAACACAAACAACACGGCACCAATTTCTTGCCGAAATTAATCGCACACTTTCGTTCTTACGGTCGGAAAATCAGGAACTTGTACCAAGTAAGCTATGGCTTGTCGGCGTCGGTGCGAGTTTCCCTGGCATATCCGAACTATTAAGCGAAGAAACTAAACTTCCTACTGAAGGTTGGTATCTTCCCACCGCAACCCCCCAGGCCAACATTGCAAATTCAGGCAAATACACGACATTTGCATCGGCAATCTCGCTCTCAGCCATACCCCTCTTGTCATGATCTATAAATCCAATTTACTTTCGCATCATTGGCAACGCCGCATGTTAACTGTGCGATGCTTGCGATTTTGGTGCGCAGCCTGGGCAATTGCTGGATTAATAGCGGTACTGGCCTGTGCTGGTAAATACTCGCTCCATGGTAATCGCGTTACTTCGCTCGACAAACTCAATGCGCGGGCTACACCTCTCTACAACATCGTCTTAGAAACAACCAAGTGCAAAAGAGAATTAGCGCGTCTCGAAGGACGCGAGTCTTTGCTGGCGACGCTTGATAGTTCGAATCAACCATTTCAACTAATGGGAGTCATCAGCCAAAGTGTTGCCTACGCGGGCGATATTTCGATTGAAAAGTTTGATTTGCAAACCGTCAACAAAGACAAAAACACGACACAAAACAATAGTAATCCGCTACTAACCCGTAAGCGTCGAATAAAGGCAAAGCCAACGAATCAGGCACCTCAAGAAGAACAAGTCGAACTAACTTTGCGAGGCACTTCAGCAAACGATGTGGCTATAGCCCAATTTGTAAGTGAGCTTCGCAAGTACGAAATTTTTGATTCCGTTGTTTTGCATTCTTCGCATGCTGAAGTCAAAGATGGTGAAAAACAATTTCATGTAGGATGTAAGTATTCAAAATGAGTTCTCAACAAGACAACATGGAACGGCCTGACAACCTAAAGCAATTGGCATTAGCCTATAATGCCCTTGGTGTAGGTGTTGTTGCTTTAATTTTTGTTGCCTTCTACTGGGGGCTCTACGCGCAACTCGAAGCAAGGGAAGTCGCCGTCTATAGCAAAGAACTATCGCTTACCGATTTTTTAAGCAATCATGATTCCATTGTTTTAACTAACCATCAGACTAAAAAACGATTAGAAGAGCAAAAAGGACGACTAGCCGAGCTGGTTCAAAGAATCCCTAATACGCCACATGAGTCGAACTTCCTTGAACAACTTGCCAGTGTTGCTGCCGCAGCTAAAGTTGATATCCGAGATTTCAATCCAGGCAATACGATCCAGCAAGGAAAACATTCGCAGCTAGAAATTTATATTGACGGTAGTGCTTCCTACGAAGGCATTTGCCGGTTTCTTGATGGATTAGCAAAGCTACCCAGACTTTGCCAAATTGCAAGTTTTGAAGTTACTAGCCCAGGCAAAGGGGCAACCGATTATCGGATCGAAGCCAAACTAAGGATTTTCTTTGCTCCGTCGATGGCCAGCAACACGAACCTAAGCGGGGTAAGCTATGTCCGATAAAACCTCATCGAAAAAGAACAATCTCTTTAAGATCGTGATGATCCCCGTTCTCGGAGCCTTGCTGTACTGGGTTATCAACAAAGACAATAATAGTGACGAAACGAATGAGGCTGGCTTCACTAACGCGAAGCCAACCACCACCTTAAACCAACCAGTAGAAAAGCCATCCCGTCGTGACATTGTCTGGCCCGATTTAACGATTGAAGATCTTCTGCAGCGCAACCCCTTTACGCGTGGAATTCAAATCGTCAAAAGCGATGGCGTTGAAAATCAACCCGTGATAACAACAACTACGGGACCGCAACAAATTGAAATTTCGGTCTTTATGGATTCTGCACAAGGGCCCGTAGCAATGATCGATGGTCAAATTGTTCATGAAGGAGACCGTCTTGCCAACGGTCAGTTCATAACGAAGCTGACGCCCGAGTATGCTTTGATTAGCGAACAGCTATGATAGGAAGCAAGTAGAACAGGCCCATGGCCTTAAAGTCATCCCAAACTACCAAAAGTAAGATGGCTAGGATTTGCTGGCAATTCTAACTACGCCAATCCTAGCGGGCATTCGGATCGATAACGACATTGAGGGTGCGCTATAGTAGCATCCCGACGAAACTACTGCTTGCGGTATTTGCTGTGTCGTTACCTGAACAAATAATGATTCGATGGCCCAAGCCAAGCATTTATGCTTGGCTGTCGATACATGCTAGCACTGGCTTGCTGACCTTTTTTATAGGTTGTTTTTTAACCTCTACGGTTTTAGGTCAGACTCCCTACGACAAACTGCTTATACCCGAAATTGCTCCTGAAACCTCGTCTATCGAGCCGGTTGAGAATACGTCAAACACAGCACCAGAGGGAGTGGAAAAAGAATTGGCACCCGCCTCACCAATCCTCCCCTTAAGACCAGAGCCCAACGCCAAGCCGCAATTTGAAAACCGTACGCAAACCAAGACAGCAAACTCACTGCTAAGGCGTTTGCCCGACTTAGAAACCTACAGCGAGTCATTACCAACACCTGCTATTGCGGAAACGAATCAGGTTATCTCGACTGACAGTTCAATGCATGAAGAGTGGCACTCCCCTCTTAATGCTGGCTGCGATAGTGGTTGCAACACAGGCTGCAACGCCGACTATTCGGTTCCTTTCTCGCCAAAAACCTACTCGGTAGAAACGGTTAGCACCATTCCTAGCGGTTTACCTTGGGGTACTAACGAAAGAGTGACCATCTCGGTCAGAGATACCTCAATTGGGACCGTGCTCGGTTTGATAGCTGAGCAGCATGGTTTGAATTTGGTGACGGGTGACCAAGTCGCAGGCAGCATTTCGCTCTCGCTGAACAAGGTACCGTTACACCAAGCGCTTGACACCATTTTATCAGCCAACGGTTATACCTGGAATCTACATCAAGGCATCTTGGTAGTTTCCAGCATGCAGGGCGACTCGCAACTTTCTTCAATAACGCAAGGTAAACTAGTACGAGTCTTTGAACTCGACTTCGCAGCGGCTGCTGACTTGGATCGGATAGTGAAAGGTTTGCTATCGCCTGTTGGTCAATCGTTTATTGTCGAGACCGATGCAAAGGACAAACGCAAAACGCACGAAACGCTTATCGTCGAGGACTTGCCTTCGCATGTTGCACGAATCGAATCCTACGTCAGTCAGGCTGATAACGCTCCGAGACAAGTACTTATCGAAGCGAACATCCTTGAAGTAGACCTCAATAACGATCTACGGCATGGCGTGGATCTATCGGTACTAGCCAACCTTGCTAATGCCAACATTACGCTAGGGTCAACTGGCTTTGCCGACGATACGGCCAGCCCAGCCTTTTTCTTTGGGGTCGATGGGACCGA
>CAYGQU010000124.1:0-7623 GCA_964352045.1 uncultured Planctomycetaceae bacterium | reverse complement strand
TTCCTGCAGTCCTGCTTTTCAAAATCCCTGCTGGTTTTCGAGGCCTGATGTTGATTGCATTGCTTGCCGCATCGATGTCGACATTCGATTCCAACGTGAATATGACAGCCGGAATGTTTGTACGCGATATCTACCAAAAGTACTTTCGACCCTCTGCAACCATTCGCGAATTGCTTTTTGCGACCTGGGTGTTCATTGCAGTAGTCGTGGTCGTAGGATTCCTTTTCGCCTTCCAGGTAAAAGATATCAATGAGATTTGGGACTGGATCATTATGGGGTTAGGTGGGGGAATGATGATGCCTATTATTCTGAGACTCTATTGGTGGCGGTTCAATGGTGGCGGTTTTGCAATCGGTATGGTTTGTGGAATGGTAGCCGCAGTTTCTCAGCGATTGATCTATCCCGATTTGGACCCACAGTTTCAGCTGTTATTCATCGGCGGAATCGGATTGCTGGGTTCTGTGCTTGGAGCTCTCCTAACGCCCCCCACTGACACAGAAGTGTTACGTCATTTCTATCGAACGACATGGCCCTTCGGCTTCTGGAAGCAATTCAAGGATGAATTACCGGAGCAAGTACAGCAGCAGGTAACTAGCGAGCATCGCCGCGACATCGCAGCTGTTCCATTTGCTATGGTATTCCAAGTGATGATTTTTATAGCGCCCATGTTGTTCGTGATTCGTAATTGGCCTGCTTTTGCTGGTTGTTCATTCATTGGTGCAATCGCATTGTTTGGCCTCTATCGAATCTGGTTGCGTCACATTAACATTCCCGCGCCTTCCATCGATTAAACATGAATGTGCTTTTGTTATTCGTATAACAGCTAGAACGCACTTGGTGCAGCTTGGGCCTGTTTCCTGATTGGTTAAGAGTAAAGGTAAATGAACATGAAAAATAGAATCCTTCGCATCTGTCAGTCAGCGTTGGTCTGTTGCCTGATCATCACTCTCGGTCACGTTGAGGTTTGTGCAAAACCAATGAATGTAATGCTTATCGTGATCGACGATCTGCGCCCAGAAGTAGGATGCTACGGTAATGACTCCATGATCACACCAAACATAGACCGGCTGGCGGCAAAGGGCGTGAAATTTAACCATGCCTATTGCCAGTACCCGGTCTGCAATCCCAGTCGCTCTTCCTTTCTGACGGGCAGGCGTCCCGATGAACTCGGTATTACCTCCAATCTCGTGTCACTTCGAAAAAAGTGGCCAAACCTAGTCACGTTACCCCAGCTCTTCAGAAATGCTGGTTATTACACGGCGGGACTGGGGAAAATACTTCATGTAGGATTAGACGAGTATGGCGAGCAAACCCTCTTTCGAGACACGGCCTCGTTTGACTACTCGTATCGAGCACTGGGGAATAGCCCAGCAATCGGCAAGAAGGGCGAGGGACGTACGGCGGGAGATGGTAGTATTCCCTGGTGTAAGTGGCTGGCCGCCGAAGGAGGCGACGAGGCGCAACCCGACGGCATGCTTGCCGCCGAAACCGTGCGAGTTCTAGAGGAAAACCACGCTCGACCTTTTTTCATTAGTGTAGGTTTCCACAAGCCGCATGATCCCTTCTTTGCGCCGAAGAAGTATTTCGACCTCTATCCACTCGATCAAGTCAAACTTGCCAAAGATCCTAAGGATCGCATCCCTCTGTTAAAATATGCCCTGCCGACGAATAGTTACGACTTTTCTAAATTCACTGACCAAGATTGCCGTGAAATAAAACGAGCCTACCACGCCTGCACCAGTTTCTCCGATGCGCAGGTCGGTAAAATTTTCAATGCAATGGATCGCCTGGAACTGTGGGATAACACGATCGTTCTGCTCTTGGGTGACCATGGTTACCATTTGGGAGAGCATGGCTGGTGGAACAAAGTAACGGTATTTGAACTCGGTGCAAGAGGGCCGATGATCATGTGGATACCTGGGGCCAAGGGAATGGGACAAGAAACAGATTCTGTCGTAGAATTCTTGGACCTCTATCCGACGCTAATCGATTACTGCGGACTTGAGGCCTTGCATGAGCTTTCTGGAAAGAGTTTGCGACCCGTGCTCGAAGCACCGAATAAAATCTGGGACGAAGCAGCCTACACGCAGGTTAAACGCGGCAAAATAGGTATGGGCTACAGTGTTTGCCATGGCACCTACCGATTTACTCAATGGGGTAAAGATGGCGAAGGGGGTTACGAACTCTACGATCATTCGCGAGATAAAATTGGCTACTACAATCTGGCGGATGAGCCAGAGTATGTTCAACTTCGCCAACGTCTTACCAAATTACTAAAACAGGGTTTCCCTGTCTTGAATTAGACCAGCCCAACTACCGAATCGAGGCCGAGTCTTACAATCTCACTTGCACCAAGTTTTATATAGACAACTCCAATAGTTTTATCGCACCGTTGTCGGTTACATCAAAGTAAATTTTTTAAGTAAGTTATACCTATGCACTCCTTTTTTAGATTGCCTTGGCAGAATCAAGTTCAACGAAATAATCGCGTTGAATCCGACGTGTGTCGATATAGCATTGAACAACTGGAAAGTCGATTGATGCTAACGACCGTTACGTTCGATTCCCCTACTTCCAATCAAGGTGATGGAACTTGGGTGCTAGAACAACGCGAAGGAGTAGATGTTCACTTAGGCAATAATTACCTGTACTACAATGTCAACCTGGCCGATTTACCAGGTTTTCAAAGTGGTGGCACGTACTACGTACAGATCAATTATTACGATGAAGGTTCGGGATATCTAAGAGTTCAGTTCGATAGCCCTAATAACAATTTCGAAAATACCGAGTTCCATGCTCGATCAAGTATCGTTGGCACGTCCGAATTCGTCAGCTCGTATCATGTCTTAGATAATGTGCAGTTCGCAAATGGCACAAACGGTGCTGATTTCAGAATCGACACCGACGGCGCCTTAATCTCGACGGTTCTGTTATCAGACCAACCATTTCCTAGTGGTGACCTTGATTGGGTCAACGATATTCCTTGGGAATCACCCTTCGAAGAGGCAAGTCGTGATGTCGATGCATCAACTTTAGTTGGCAAGACGATGGTTGGCTATCAAGGTTGGTTCAATACGCCCAATGATCGCGAAGATAATGGCTACGTTCACTGGGGCCAGCCAAACGGAAATTGGCATGTTGACCAATGGCCTGATCCTAATGATTACGACGAGTCCGAGCTTTTTGCTGTGCCAGACACAACAACACGCAGCGGAGAACAGGCATACCTTTTCTCTTCTGCAAATTCTTCTGTTGTAGACAGGCATTTTCAATGGATGAGAGAGCACGATATCGATGGAGTTTTTCTCCAAAGATTCGGTGAATCTTTCATGACAAAGAACCCTGATGGGTCCTACGACGGCCCACCTCAATGGCCTCTTACCAATGCCCGCGATGCTGCTCATAGGGAGGGAAGGACATGGTCAATTGAGTACGACATCCAAAAAGCAGGTACTGAACAAGAGCGAGACGAGACCATACAAAAGGTAAAAGATGATTGGGAGTATTTAGTCGATAACAATGGTTTGGATATGCTAAACGACTCGCATTATCAGCGAGAAGATGGCAAGCCAGTTGTGACAATATTTGGACTCTATCTCACGCCAACCAATGGTTATACGACGGCTCAACAGACGAATCTAATTAACTATTTCCAGTCCCAAGGCGTCTACGTTATTGGCGCTGGAAGGCACACACAGAATCCTACAGCATATCCGGCTCAAGTAGTCAATGCTGGATTGCATGATGCCTACATACCATGGCAAGGTTACTATTCTGGATCCAACTCCTACACCAAAGATGAGAATACTCTAAACGGAGTCACAGATCACATACCACACGTTTTTCCTGGATTTTCATGGACTCATTTGCAAGACGATAGCAATGCCGCTTCACAAGACCGTCAAGGAGGAGAGTTCTATTGGCGAATGTTGAGCGACGCAGTGAACGAGACCGACGCTCCTTGGCTCTTCATCGGCATGTTTGATGAGTACGACGAAGCAACTAACTTGATCCCCGCAAGCGATGATCCACCGTTGCCTGATACGGATGCACAAGGAATTCCGCTTGTTTTTCAAACAAGCGATCCCTTGCCTAACGATTGGTGGATGAATCTAACAGGTGCTGCCAAGCAAGCATTGCAAGGTAAAACAATGATCAATGACATCATCCCCTTGGAATCTGAGCTTGAGAATCGATCCAACCTAGGCGGCAGTGCGAATTGGTTAGTTAGCTCAGAAGATCGATTATCCATCAACGAGACCGTTGATAGTCAAGTTCAAACGCTTCCATTCACAGTTGATGGTGAAACATTTCAGGCAGCCTATTCAACTTCTCCCTATCTCTATTATCAAGTTGATGATTCGTTTCTGTTTCAAGAAGCAGATGGACGTGATGTAACTATTTTGGTTGATTATCTTGACACTTCCACCGGTACTTTTCGGCTAGACTACGAATCGACCGAACAAGTTTATGAGAATACAGAAGAAGTTCTGTTATCTGGCAGTGGTGAGTGGAGAACACACCGTTTCGAAATCTCAAACGCGCACTTTGCTAACGGGCAAAATGGTTTTAGCGACTTTAGAATTCATAAATCGGGTGGCAATCTCTTTGTGCGTGGTGTTAGCGTTGCAAAAGAGAGCATGTTAACCACGGATATCGATTTGGCAGCCAACAATAATGATAATGGCCTCACCCAAGTTAATGTGGGGGACGGTAATTCGACGGCTGCTACGATTGATGGCCGAAATGCGAGATTTACAACCGGCGCTGCTAACTCTACTTACCTTTACTTCACACTGAATGATAGTTACGCAAATGAAGTGAATGCAGGTCTAAATGCTATCATAGAAGTCGTTTATCAAGATGTTGGTACTTCCAATCTAGAGCTTCAATATGACTCGGTAGATGCCGCCTATAAAGTCTATGGTTCCATCACTCTAGAAAACTCTGGTGAGTGGAAAACGCAACGTTTTTACTTAGACGATGCACTATTCGCTAATCGTCAAAACAACGGCGCTGACTTCCGCCTCAGAGGCAATAACATCCCGGTTGATAAAGTAACCGTGCTACGATCTTTTGGTGATTTGTATGCACCTACACTAGAGACTGCTACGATAGATACTTCTAATTCGTCGAGCATTGTCATCTTAGATTGGTCAGTGGCTGACGATTGGCGAACTGGCAATTCAGACCAATGGACTGACAATGAAGACAATCGAGTAAAAATCGAATGGACTGATGACGATGGTGCTACTTGGAATCACCTTAGTGATGTCTATGAACAGCAAAGCAGCACTGCTCAATCAAGTTACGATAACTCGGCAGGTATTTCGGTTTGGTCTGATCAATTGATTTGGCAAACAAGTGGTCTCGTAGGAGGAGATTATAAAGTTCGATTGACACCTATCGATGGTCGTGAAAACCAAGGAACAGCATTTGTCTCGCAAGAGTTCCAATTGCAAAATCCAACATTCTTAGCCGGAGATTATAATGACAATGGCGCGGTTGACAGTGCTGACTATACGGTCTGGAGAGATAACCTAGGCTCCAATGTGACTCTGCCTAATGATCTGTCTCCAGGCTCGGTCACCTCATTAGACTACGATGTTTGGGTTGCAAACTATGGCACCTCGATAGAAGCGAATAGCGCATCTACGACAACGATTAGCATCTCTACCAGCATCGAAACAGCGATTGAAGAAGACTACGATGAAGGCTATCAAAATCAAGCTGTCGTGAATGAACCTTCACTCGAGCTAAGCCCACAAACTATGAACTCGGTGATCGATTACGCAGGCTTTGTAGACATTCAAGGATTAGAGCAAGTTGATGAAGCTTATGTTAGAGAAGAGCCTGGCCTAGAAAACTCTAGCTTTTCATCCGATTTACTTTTGCTGATTGCAAGACAGAGTGCCTCCGACAACCATGGCATTAGAGAATCTGATTTACTATTCGATTCCAATAACCTTCCTAACGAAGAAAGCCTTAATAGCTTGTATGAATTTGAGCGATTCTCAGACTGGTACAAGGTAACTAGGGCGATTTAGCTTTTACTCATAAGCAGTCGGACCGATGACTTAGAATTCATGAGGCTTGTGGACCAAAAGCGTAAATTTCTGCTAGGAGTAGCGACTACTCCCATTTAGTTATGCTAGAAGCAAGTCTTTTCATCATGTGATTAGGCTAAGATGATACCCCGTCTAAGCTTAGCAAAAGCGTAGCTGGTAGAATCGAACCTGCGAGATCCAGCTACTAAGGCAACCTATGCTTGGTTACCAACTCAAGAAGTGACAATGAATGTCTATACTTAGTATAGAGTTAAGCGTTATTTGGCAACGCAATTATAGGCAAAGATTCTCACCGAATTGCATCGATAATCAGCCGAACGGGAGTAGTAACTACTCCCGTTTAGATAAGTACAGAATCTTGCTGTACCTAGCACTTCCCTTAGGTCTTAAAATCCATTCGAGAAGTAGTGCCGAACTAGGTATGTAGCTGCAGATGGGGTCCGATTCAATACTATAGCTCAATTATGATTCAAGCAGATTGAAAGCAGATAAGCTTCAAGATGGGTCACCAGCTACCGCAAAAGCACAGATGACCCCTGGCCCCTTTTACCTTATACGATCCAACTGACTGACTCCATAGCTTTTTAGCTATTTTTTACGTAAAAGACAATTTCACAAATCTTGACTACCCTGCCCTTTGATTTGGCTTAGAAAGTACCTTTTCTAGCCTGGTTGAAAATGCAGGTTTGTTTGCAATGCTAAATGGATCGAGCAGTGATCTGACCGACCAGATATAGGCAGCTGTCTGAGAAAATTTGGTCGTCATGAAACATCTTGTTTCTGGCTTGAGTTCGTCTTGATAAGCATGTTTGGCAGCTGTGTGAGTAGGATACCAAATTCCAAGCCAGAAGTACCACGGGGCCTGCTCCGATGTCACGCCCGTGATGTTGCAGATTATGACGGAAAACAGAGGGATTGCAATAAAGCTTAGGTAAGTATGCTATTGCCTAAAGGGATATGACGTAGCATCCGGTTTTTTAAGATTCGTTTAGCCAGTAGCTCATGCAAAAAATCGAATAGGCTTGAGACTTTATATTGAGGTCAATTTATCGTATTCCAATGAAAATTTTTCCATTACAATTTTATTTACCGACCAAGACGTCATTCCAATCCGTCCCACGAATTGGAGGTCGATGGCTAACAATCTTGATATCTGACCTACCTGCTTTTCTGAAAGCATCTTCGATTGCCTCTGCTAGAACATCACCACCTTTATCATTATCGGTAGCGATGACAACAATGCCTGATGACAGCTTCTTTATTGCGGTAAAGATAAAGTCTTGTTGCTCACGACTCAGAGAGCCAGCCGTAGAAAAGAAGCGGGCATTTTGCGACCCGAATAACGATGCATAACTCAGAGCATCGATTGCAGTCTCGCAAAAAATGAGTTGATTATCTTGCTTGCTGCATCGACTGTTCCACAGGCCTTTTATTCCATGCTTTGAGAATCCAGTAAAGCTGCGGTTCTTGATCTCGTATCCACATGCGCCTTTTCGATTGCGGTGGAGGAAGCATGCATTTGATTTCAAATCTACACGGATACAATCCTGAAATA
>CAYGQU010000123.1:0-7651 GCA_964352045.1 uncultured Planctomycetaceae bacterium | reverse complement strand
GTTTCACTAATACCCACAATCTTCCCTTCCCTTCTAGGCGGCGCTGTTCTTGGGGAACCGGTAGTTTATTTTTGTAGTTAGTTGATATGCAATTCGTTCAACTACTTCCGCATTTACAGCATTTCCCAACGCCTTGTAAGTTGCAGTCGGTGTATCTGGTAAGTGTTGTAACTTGTCCATGCTTTGCAAACGGCTGCACTCACGTGGTGTCATATATCTTTTTTCCCAGGCAATAATGGGCACTTGGGTAGTTGTCATAGCAACTAATGAAGGTGCTGTGGTAGGACGTTTAATGCGAACGCCTGATGCTCTAAATTGCACCACATACCGCCAAATATTACGTTCTTCACCTTGGCAGTTCCACTCTAATTTCTGAAGGCATGATTCAAATTCGCTCAGCTTTGGTAACCAAGGTTTGATCCATCGCTTGTTTGTCTTGTAAAAGTCTCTATTCTGCCGAATGAATTTTTGTTTCCAAAGGGGAAAACACTTCGTTTCAGATCGAGCATAACTGGGTAATAGAGGGGTTATATCATTTCTGAATCTTTTATTAAGACTTCTCCCAAAGGCACCTTTGTAATTTCGCAAAGTGCTAAGAGGGGTGTCATGCAGAGAATCGTACTTGGTATAGGGATAGGTCGCACCAAATTCCATCGCCCATATCGGAAATGAAGGAAGTTGGATACGCTTTGGAGCTCGCTGAAGAAACTCATTCCAAACTGAAAGGCACCGTTCAACTTTTTCTGATATTGGCTTAGCGTCACTAGGTCTTGAATCAAGAATGCTATGGATGCTTGGCTCTAAATGTACCTCTGTTGGCCATTCAAAACCATCTAAGGGTTTTTTTGAACCGACGATAAAAAGTCGATCACGTATTTGAGGGATCCCAAAATGATGAGGCGATAGAACTTTCGCTTTCACGTGGTATCCCGCGGCGGTGAGTATCTCGTACATATCACGCCACGTGCGTCCACCATCATGACGTTCTAGGTTTGCCACGTTTTCAAAAATAAAGTAAGCAGGCTTATGTCTTCTTAATACGCGTAGCACATGTTTAGAAAACAAATCTCCCCATAGCTCACAACTTGTTCCGAGTTGCTCACCAGCCTTTGAGAACGGTTGACAGGGAAATCCGGCGCACAGTATATCGTGAGGAGGAATTTGAGTAGCAGGAACTTTCCTAAGATCACCTTTCACTGCGATCCCGAAATTTTTCTTATAAGTAATTCCAAGAGCTTCATTGCTATCGCATGCAAATACGCATTTATGTCCAAGTCGACTCATAGCTATGTGAAAGCCTCCTAGACCAGCAAAGAGGTCTACAAAGCGGAGATGGCTACTACGTCCCATAACAAACTTATCAAATTGGAGAAGAAAACTGTTGAACGCGAGATCTTTTTGGACGTCGCCGAAGGCACAATGTAGACACGTAACTTATCCTGGATCGTATCGTCTGGAAAAATAGGCTGGCTTTAGCGAATGTACCGCCCCTTCGAGGAAGAAATCATAGCATAGCATTGCTAGCATTTGGTTGTTCCTTTTTCCTATTGCCCTGAATAGAAGCAGAGTATTCCTACTCTCTGTTGAGTAGCTAAATATGGTGCTATTTGTTGATCGATTATCGTTATCGATATGCCAAATTCGAAAGCCATGGTGGCTTATTAGGGCTCAGTACGCTTCTTAATATATCTTTATTATTAGTAAGGGACTCTTTTGTCTCCTCTGAGTCTCTGCGGTTTCTAGCAAGATCAAGCCACTCTTCTGGATTGTAAGCATCCGTCTTCTTAGCAAAAAAGGGCAGAACGCTATTCATGATCCAAATACGTATCCCCACAAAGAACCCAGTCCGTCGGCTTTTAATGGTCTGCGTTCGGATGTACCCAAATTTTATGAGTTCCTGAACATACCGCTGAACCGAGCGTGGGCATCGATTCAAGATGATACCCAAAGTCGTTTTCGTGGTATCGGTCGAATGTCCCTTCCCCGTCCTCGCCACAATCACTTGCAATAAAGCCTTCGACTGTGGTGTTAGACGATCATCACGAGCTGCTTCAGTCGACATCGCTTTAGCAAACTGCTTGGTGGATCGAGGAGCAGATCGACTATGGCGTTCAGGAGGGCGAGCTTTATTCTGCTTAGAGTCGAGCGCCCTCCTCCGCCTTGTTTCTAAATCAGCATGGTCATTACGCTGCTCATCTTCACTGATCCATCCACGACAACTATCTCGCCAGTATTCGGGCGTATTGAAAGCAGGCCGTTCATAAAAGCTAGGCTTATCGCTTTGATTTATTTCAGATCGCAATTTTGTTTTGGCGAAGAGCTGTTCTTGAAGTGCTTGGGCTTGCGCTTCAGCCTGTTGCTTACGTTCTACCGCCGTGCGGAAAAGGTAAAAAGAACCTAAACTCCCAGACGAGCTCCCTACTCCGCTTGGCTTTATGTCGGGTACTTTTACTTTACCCGAAGTAGTACTTCTTTTAGCAGTAGAATATTGCATGCATTATATAGCGTTCCTTCATCAGCGTGACCTCCGCAAAACGCGATAGCCACCATGCAAATCTCGTGCATAAGTGTATGCCGAATCATTTGAGATTTGCATTCCAAGTCAAAGAGCGCTAAAGTGATTGGACTAAGTGACGAGAGCCCCGCTCTTTTGAATATTCAAAACCACCGTTACCGCGGTGGTTTTTTATTTTTGGCAAGCTTCTTTCAGGTAAACGCCCTCCTCTGAAGTTAGATGTTGCGACCAGAGTCTCTTAAGAATTAAGAAACCTAGAAATTCATTTCCAGTTCTGCGGTGAAGCATCCCCAAGAAAAGAATCAATAGCTTGACAGTAGCACCTGTCAGAGTGTCAATCAAGTTGACTCCACCTGACAGTCGACTGGCAAAGAAAAAGTGAACGATATGAATTGCTTACCAATCGATCTGACCGTGCTGTCAGAAATCTGACTTACGCAACGTCACGTTTCAGTGTCCGATCGGACAACGAATCGGACAGAGTTGTTGGTGGACTTTGCATTAGTACTGTGGCATGGTTTAACGATAGCAACTGTCAGGAGGTGTCAAGCGTTGTCCCAAGTTACCGTCAGAGAAGCTGCCAAGTTGACTGGCAAGAGTCGAGAGACCATCAACACCGCGACTAAGCAGGGAACCATTTCCTTTACGCTTAATAGTAGGAAGCATAAAGTAATAGAGGTAGTCGAACTCGAAAGAGTTTTCCCACTCATCAAAAGTATGGCTGAGATCAACGAGAAATCAGACGATGTCAGCAGCCGAGCATTGAAGTCAGAATCTGACAGTAGTGAATCGTTGGCTCTGCTGCGTCAAAAGCTAACAGCTAGTGAAGCAATGCAAGAAGTACTAGCAAGCGAGCGCGAGCGAGAACGGAGACAGCTAGAAAGCGAAATTGAGAATCTGCGAGCTAGTCTAGAAAAATCCCAAGAGCAACAAAACAAAGCACTCTTACTAATAACCGATCAATCTCACCAAGCTAAAGAGCGAGGAGGGGATTGGGAAGCAACGGTCCGAAAATTAAAGCAAAAGATCGCTAACCAAGAGACTGAACTCGAAAGTAGCATGCGTGATCTTCGAGAGAATGCTAAACGGGAATTAATTGACGAACGAAATAATAAAGCCTGGTGGGAATTGGTATTCAAATAGAGCGTGGAGGAGGGGGCAGAAATGTTCGAACGCAATTCAGAACTAGACGCTTTTAAGAAGCTAAATCTTAGCGTGATCGCCAGTGCCTACGGCTATGTGATCGACCGCAAGAAATCGACGCGTCATTCGGTACTCATGTCCAATGGCTCGGATAAGATCATCATCTCCCAAAATGGCCAGCATTACATCTATTGCAGCGTCCATAACCCTGATTCTAACGGTACCGCCATCGATTTCGCTCAGAAAGCTATCGAGCCAGGATGCAGTTTAGGCAGAGTTAGGCAGCTGCTAAGACCTTTTCTCAGTAGTGACTACCGCTTAAGTATCGAATCGAAGTACTCGGGCCAATTTGCTACGGAAATCAAACCAAGCGAGATGGATCTCCTAGGCGTCGCCGCTCGCTACGCACGCTTCGATCCCATCGCCCAACCTCATCCCTACCTGTGCCAAGCAAGAGGCATACCTTTTGAGTTGCTTCAAAGTAACCGACTAAAGGATCAAATTCGGCATTGTCCCCGTCGTGGTTCGGTTGCTTTCCCGCACTGGGGGCGGCCCAAAGATACGGATAGCGAAGAACGATGTTTGGTTGGCTATGAAATAAAAGGACAAGGGATCAATAGATTTAGCAAGGGAGGACGAAAAGGTTTATGGATCTCAGCAGCTAAAAAGGGAGATCAAGTCTTGGCATTCACCGAGAGTGGCCTCGATGCGGTTTCCTACCTAGCAGCCCGCGGTACAGATCGAACTCGCATTGCCTCTTTAAGTGGAAAAATGAACCGACAACAACCCACTTTAATCCAATCGGCAATTGAAAAGATGGGGCAGGGATCTCTGGTTGTTGCCGCATTCGATAATGATAAAGGGGGCGATGAACTCACTGAGAAATTAGCTCAGATCGTGAACGCCGTTAATCGCAACGACTTGGAATTCAAAGAAGATCGCCCCTTATCGCGAGGAGCTGATTGGAATCAGGTGCAGATGGAAGAAGCGAAAAAAATGAGTCCACAGTTCTCTTGGTCCCCTCAGTTTGGGCGATAGGAAAGAGGAATGCGGAATTTGTCGGTAAAAGGCTTATGTTTGTTAGGCTGAGCGGGAGTTTGCCTTATTAGGACCTGAAATAAAATAAGCAGAAATAAGAACTGTATGAAGCCAAATAAGCAGTTTGACGTAGCATCATCGGAAGAAGCTGAGATGATAAGTGACCCAATTTCAATTGACCCTATTAAGGAGATACGGTAGATGAAGAAGTATTGGATACAACAAACAAATAGGGGGTCACGGATGACCGATCAAAAAACTCTAAGTGTAACTTTTGCAAAGCAATGGATTTCAGAAGCTGAAAAATGCCACAACGGTTGGATCCAAGGTCGGTTGAAGAATTATCAAATGATTGAGAAGTTCGTCTTGCTAGAGAATGCTATTGAGAATAGCGTTATCTGCGGAGAAGAATCAGAAGATCAATTCCTTCAACAACAAGCTACTGTTTTATGGGAAGAAGTAGAAGAAGCTTGGTCATACATACAAGACAACTACTTGGCTTACAGTCGCATGGCCAGTGGAAAGACTAAAATAATCGGCGGCGACGACCACGCTATCGTTAGACAGGCAGCCGTCGACGCCATGAAGTTGGAATGATACCTACTAACGTAGACCGTCCGATGCAAGGGTCTCGCCTTAAATATCAAATATTTTGCCGTCGGTAAGGGTTCCTTTTTCCTTCAGCTCTTGCAGGAGATCATCACGTAGCTGCAGCGAGTGATCGACCCTGTCGGCATCTTCTCGAACGCAATGGATAATCGTCTTGATGTTAGGGCGCTTAGCTTTAACAGCTTTAAGTATCTTTTGCATGATCAATAGGTAAGGAGCCGATTGCAGTCCTATCTGCTCACGATAAGCTTCGTTAACACCACCATACTTGATCTTTAGTAAGTATCGATATTGCAAAAAAGCTTGGTCAATGGCACCCACTTTGATGCCTAAGGATTGACTAATACTGCCTAACTCTAAACCAAAGCTCTCGTAGAATTGACGGCGACTGGCAAGAAAGTTAAGCCCTTCGCGACGATGTTTCTTAGCTTTCTCTAAAGCATCCCCTAGGCTTTCAATCAGGTAACTCTTTTGGACATCACCTTGGCAGATGCGCTCAAAGGCAATATCGATGATGCCTTTTGTCGCATTAATAAAAGCAATTCGTAGCCAGACAAGCTGCCCAACACTGTTATGTTTGCGGCAGTAATGCTTGTCAGCCACATAACTGAGCCAACCATCACGGCGCAGTTTCTCGAAGACGGCGATTTTTTGAGAATCGCTAAGATTGAGGCTGTCGAGACGTGGATCGACCAAATGGCTGACTTCATCCCACATATTCCTTTTGCAGTAGGTGCCATCTTCCTCTTGGGTGTAGACATCCGGTCCCAACGAGTATATCGCATGCAAGCATATTTGACGGAATAACTCCGATTGATAGCATTCAGTGGTGCCTCGATCGTTTACAAGAAGGCTACAGTAGTTAGCTACGCCTAACTCTTCAGCAATTGCCTTAACAACATCAGGCCGAACGAGTCCGGTATCAAATAGCCCCTGTAAAGTCGGAGGCGTCGCCGCAGAACTATTGGCGATATAGTCATCAACGCTCTTGAATTGTGGGTTCCTTATGATTGCGATTACTAGGCAATGAAGGTCAACGAGTCGTTTTCGTGAATTCTTCCCCGAAAGAGGACGATCGGGATTCGCGTTTGCTGGGTAAGTGCTTTTTTTTCTGGCCATCAGTACATCTCCGTTCCGAAAAGATTTAGTCGAATTGAGGCACGATAATTTTCCTATGGTTGAAATTTTTAAGGAGGATTAGAAAATGGCATGATCGTTCGATCATGCCATACCACTTCGCGAGATTGAAACTCCATTTTTCCTAGGGAAGAAAGATCGCTTGAACGAAGAAGAGGTGATCGCCAATCACTTATTTTCGTCACGTCGTAAAACAGTATGCCTTACAGCGACTCGCAATGTCAACGCAATCGTATAACTAATAGCGATCAAAAACACTGCCTTATTTTAGAAGGCAAAGTCGTTCTTTATTTTGATCCGTCTTGAGCTTCAAAAGAATTCTTATTTAAGAGTTGATAAGGAAGTCTAAAACAAGCGCTCGCTATTCAGTGCTGTTTGATTCTCTTTTTTGCGTGCTTCTTGGTTATAGATGAAGGTGTAGGGAAAACTGATTCGAGGCGAATCATTGATCCTTTCTAACAAGTTCATCTTTGCTTGCACTTAAGAAAGAGAAATCGATGGCAGATAAAAATCCATCCAAAGCCAAAGTAGGGAAGTCATTCTACGTTGGTGAAACTAATCGTTTTGATAATTTGGGTAAGCCACTTGCCGAACGTCAATCGGATGCGGACAAAGCGATCGCAAGCCGTCAATTGCCTCAGCCAACTGCACAAGCACTACTGGAAGAAGCGGTGCTGTTAGGAAAAGCTGGTCGTAAGTCAACTAAATTGCTAGCAAAGGCGACTTTTCGTTCCGACCCGGGATTCGTTTCTGCCAAAGCCGTTCTTGTAGCCAATAAAAAAGTAGCTTCCTCTCAGCTTAGAGAATATGACGAACAACTGCTCTACTTGAGTAAGCTGCGCGATACGGAGCCAGCTAAGGTCACGGAAGAGCACTTTAGCTACCGGCATACGGTTGCTTCGGTAGTTGCCTGTGGACTTCTCTTAACCGGCGCTCTTTGGATTTATCAAGCGGATACGACGAACGCTCGGTTTTTACTTCTTGATGCGGGACTGATTGAAGACCCCACCGGCGTCGGCTCTCGAATTGTTGCCAGTCTTGCCCTCACATTCGTGCTCATCCCGCCACTCTTGATCAAGTTCTTTGATTGTCTCTTGCCAAAAGCATGGCAAACCCTCTTTCGTCGAACGGTTGGTTTGGCTGGATTACTCTTTGCAATCGCAGCACCCTGGGTCTGGGCAAATGTGCTTGGAGGGATGCATGTCGCTG
>CAYGQU010000122.1:0-7707 GCA_964352045.1 uncultured Planctomycetaceae bacterium | reverse complement strand
CCCCCTCACCTGTGGGATGGATTTCGGCTTCGGTGTCTGGATCGTACTCATCGACAATTTCTCCGACGATCTCTTCAAGCACGTCTTCAATGGTGACAAGTCCCGAAACACCTCCGTATTCATCAAGCACAATTGCGATATGATTTCGTTGCTGTTGGAACATCGTTAAAAGATCGTCAACCGCTTTGGTTTCAGGAACGAAAATTGGTTTGCGTATTAATTCGCGAATCGAGCGTCGTTCCGATTCAACCAGCTTGGCAAGCTCGGGTAACAAGTCCTTGACGTAAAGCACACCGAGCAGGTCGTCACGAGAATTATCGTAAACCGGAATCCGCGTATGCCCCGCTTCGATAACATCATCCAGCAAATCACTCCACGATAAATCAGCTTGCAGCATGTGCATATCAGTACGCGGTGTCATGATTTGCGAAACATCGCCATCACCTAATTCGATCACTCCTTCAATCATTTCACGGGCATCCTCTTCGAGTAGTCCCTCGCGATGCCCTTCGGTAACAATCGTACGGATTTCCTCTTCAATCGTCTCTTCATCAAGTGACTCTTGTTCACGGCCTGCTAGTCGGTGCAATACCGTATCCATAAACCCGGTGATCCAATGTAACGGCTCGACGATCATGCCAAGCGTTCGCCAAAGGGGCCATGTGTGAAACAGAAAGTGGGCTCCATAAAGTCGCGTCAAGCTCCATGAAACGCTCACCCGAAGCAAGGCCAAGGCAAGTCCCGCTATGACACCAGCTCCAATAACAGGGCGCCAATCTACCTCACCACTAATCGAGATTCCGCCAACCCCTCGATAGGCCGCACTGACGACAAAAAGCGACGTCGCAAAAGCACCTAGCATATCAACGCCAAGTGAAACACGCTCGTGCGTTTGTAAAACTTGGAAGAAACGGGCTTGGTTGTCGTTGCTTTGACAAACCTCTTTTAGATCGGTCCGCGAAAAAGTTCGCAATGCTCGCGAGCCGATCGCGGTAAAACAAGTAAAGATCAATGCCCCAATGGCAGTCCATAACAGAGGATCGTTCATCAAGCAGCTCCTCCTTCTGTGCCAGTTGCTTCGGGCACTTCGATTCCGCAACGGAGCAAGTACTTAGCTTCTGCCGAGCGCATGGCTGAGGTCTCTTCGTCTCCTTTATCGCTGTATCCAACGAGGTGGAGCGTGCCGTGGATGACGTAGAGCAGTAGTTCACTTTCAGCTTGCCAACCGTAGTCGCTGGCATTTTCTATCGCGGTATCAGCGCTGACAATCACCTCGCCGACGATTCGTCCGGGCGACTCTTCTAAACAAAAACTAAGCACATCAGTTGGGTAGTCATGATCGAGGTGCTTGCGATTCAATTCGTGAATCGTCGGATCATCTACAACCACTAAACTCAGCTCACCAACTGTTATGCCAGCTTCGAGCAAAATTTCATGTACCGCTAGTTCGAGACGCTTCGCGTCAATCGGCAGGCGAGACTGTTGGTTCGTAACCTCGATGGTTATCAACGGATTGAACTCGAAGGTTTTCGTCGTTATTCGGGAATTTTATAGGCCGCAAGCCAATTGCGGCCATTTCAAGCTGTAGGTTAAGCCGTAACTTGGTCAGGATACTTCACTCGCCCATGGTACACAGCAGTGAGCGATTTGACCAAACTATCGCCGATTGTACGCACTTCTTGTAGGGTAAGTCCACATTCATCGAATTGGCCGTCATCGAGCCGTTTACGAATCAGCTCATCGACAAGGTTCTCGATTCGCGACGGTGTGGGCTCGACCAGCGTTCGGCTCGCACTTTCAACCGCATCTGTCAGCATCAGCACACCCGCTTCGCGGGTCTGTGGCTTCGGTCCTGGATAGCGGAACGAAGATTCATCGACTTCAGCCGTTTCTCCTGACTCGTCTTTTCTTTTTTGCTGAGCTTGACGATAAAAATACTCGACAAGCGTTGTTCCGTGATGTTGCAGGATAAAATCAACGATGCACTCAGGAAGCTTATTTTGGCGTGCCAAGTCAGCCCCATCTTTGACATGGGCAATGATAACCAAAGTGCTCATCGCAGGCACAAGCGTATCATGTTGGTTGACGTTGGTTCCTTGGTTTTCGATAAAGTAGCCCGGCTTGAGCATTTTGCCAATGTCGTGGAAATAAGCGCCGACCCGAACTAACAAGCCACGCGCACCAATCGACTCGGCGGCCGCCTCGGCAAGCGATGCCACGGTAATCGAATGGTTGTAAGTTCCTGGGGCACGACGGATAAGCTCTTGCAAGAGGGGATGAGCCGGGTCGCCTAATTCAAGCAAGCTCAAGTCGGTTTGAACGCGGAACAATCTTTCGACAAAAGGCAACACGCAAGTCATCAACGAACCAGCCACAACGGGCCAAAGACCAACAACCGCGGCAAGCTGAAAATTATTGCCAAAAGGTTTCCCCTCAAGCGATCCGAGCGCTAGAGTCGTTCCAACGGCCATCAATCCTGTCGCAAAACCAACCATCAGCAATTTGCTTCGGTGTCGAACTGAATCAAGCAAGGCAATTGAACAAACGATTGGTGCAACCAGCAACATCGTGTCTGCTAGCGAAAGCCCCAAAGCCATCGAGGAGGCCAAAGTAACGGCGCCCGAAACCAACATTGCGGTTTGATGACGGTAAGCAATCGCCAACGTCATTGCAAGCAATAGAAGTGGCACTAACTCAATCCGCCATGGCTGTCCATTGGTTAACAAGACTCCTAAGAGTGCAACCGCACAGACGCAAAGAAGCAAAGTGTAGCGAGATAATTCGTTGATTACTTGTGGATCGCAACGCGTTAGCCCAACCGCACAGAGTGCAAATAAACCTGCATAAGACCAAAGCACGGCAATGCTACGAGAAATTTTCTCCGTCAGGGTTCTTTGACTTATCCTTTGGTCATATGCGAGTTCAAGCAGTTTCAGCTGGGCTTCGCCAATCGGCTTGCCCGCTTCAGCTAACAAATCGCCGCGTTCAAATGTGCGGTAAATGTTCTCAACTTCCGAGGCTCGTTTATCTTGCTGATCACGAGTTGCCTCGCTATTCATCTTTAGTGTAATCGGCAGGTCAGGCCGCAAGCGAGCAAAAACATGCTGAGCAATTCCCAGGTCGCTTAAACGTGAATTAAGCGATGCGTTTAAGTCACCTCGAACATTGTCAATCAGAACATCCCGAACGGCGACAACAGGCTCGAAACCCTCTTTACCGGTTTGCCTAACCAGAATGCGAGCCGAGTTAGCCTCGGTAGGCTGGGTTTCGAGAATCCCTTGCCGTTCGAGTGGCTCGAAAATGGCGTCGATTGCGATGCCAAAATCGGTTTCTGCTTCATTCTTCGTAAGCGTTTCACGAAAACGATCAAACTGCGATTTCAGTTCTTCTTCCGTCGGAACAGGTGTTCCTTCAGCCCGTTGTGGTAAGTAAAGATCCCAAAGCGATCTATCAAGAACTTCATAAGATTCGACACCAACGAGTTGACTTACCTCGTTTTTAAGCTGTGCTTTTAATTGCACTAACGGGAGTGGATCGTTGTCGTAAACTGCTTCGGCAAACCGACGTGCTTGCGACTTGGCTTCGTCCGTAGCCCGCAAATCAAGTTGCTTGAACTCAATCGCAGCGACCATGTCGCGCGTTGGAATTTTCTTGAGATAATAATCGCGGGGTGGCGACCAACCTTGGGTCATAACCAACATCAGCACCGCCAGCACCACCGCCAACAGAAGCCTTAGGATCGAAGCTCCGCTGCGCATGCGATCGACTAGCGACGAGAGTCTTCCGGGTGGAAGTTCAACTGTCGCCACGCGTTGGCTGCGTGTTCGTTTTTGGACGGGGTTCGATGCCATAACTTTTCGACTTCTTTTGACTCAGATTTGCTGATTCATCAAAGTCTATTTCTTATCCTTTTCATAGGCATCCACAATCAAGCTCACGAGTCGGTGCCGAACAATATCGGCTTGACCAAGACGAACGCAAGCGATTCCTTCAATCCCCTCGAGCCGATGCAATGCATCTGTCAGACCACTGCGTGTTCCGATAGGGAGATCCACCTGCGTCGCATCGCCTGTAACGACAACTTTTGAGTTCGATCCCATGCGGGTCAAAAACATTTTCATCTGCGAGACGGTAGTATTCTGCGCCTCATCCATAATAATATAGGCATTATTAAGCGTACGACCTCGCATGTAAGCCAACGGTGCAACTTCGATAATGTCATCTGCCGTGTATCGCTTCAGCTGGTCGTAATCCATCATCTCACCCAGCGCATCAAGCAAGGGGCGAAGATAGGGATTGATCTTTGCCTGCAAGTCACCCGGCAAGTAGCCGAGACTTTCACCTGCTTCGACCGCGGGCCGAACCAAAACAATTTTACGAATCTGTTTTTCTTTAAGGGCTTCAACCGCAGCCGCTACGGCAAGGTAGGTCTTACCCGTACCAGCTGGCCCGATGCAGAAGACCATATCATGGGCACGAATCGCATCGAGGTAGCTTGATTGCCCCTCAGTGCGTGGACGGATCTTAACGTTAGGATGCTGAATCTCAACGCTTTTGGTTTCGCTCTTTGAACTAACCTTGCCATCGAGCACATCGTGAAGGATCTCTTCAACTTCGTTGGGAAGGAGAGTTCCTTCGCGGGTAATGGTTGCTTTGAACCGTTCGAAGATGGCCGTTGCGTTGAGAACCGCGGCTTCATCTCCGGTGAGATGAATTCGACCGTCGCGCGTTGCGATCTTTGCAGGCACCAATTCCCGGACACGTTTTAGATGCGCATCTCCTACGCCAAACAAGATAACGGTCTCTTCAGGTCCGCCTAGCGGAATTGTTGCTTCAATCATTCAGGATGGGCGGGGGGATATGGTAGTCAACAATGACTGGGTGCGATGTTTCGTGGAACGCCTTAAATATACCTAACCGTGGCGCACAATCACTAGACTGACTACTAGGCAATCTGCGCAACTCACAATACGACAACTGGTTAGAACGATTAGTTCGGTAAAGCTGATTTTGTACAGGTCGCGAGAGTAGCTCTCTAGTAGGGGCCAACGCAGCGAACGAGCCAAAGTAGGTAAGCCGCGGGGGCTGCAAAGAGGATCGAATCAAGAATATCGAGCATGCCACCAAAGCCGGGCATCCAACTGCTTGAGTTCTTTAGATTGGCATCTCGCTTTAGGAGCGAGACTGCCAAGTCGCCGGCGACACCGAGCGAACCAACAATCCAGGCATAAGCCAAGCAGCCAAGGAACCAAGCCCAGGCGCTTCGATCCGTGGTGCAACCGTATGCTTCGGCGACGGGTCCAAGCGTGATCATGGTGGCTAGGGTCGAAAATAAATAACCACCTGCTAGGCCTTCCCAAGTTTTACCTGGGCTTAGTATCGGTGCGAGTTTATTTTTCCCAAAGAGTCGTCCGAAGCAGTAAGCTCCAATGTCGTTTGTTTTTACAACGACCATCATCGACAATAGCGCCAACATGCCCCATCGACCATCGCTTCCCCATGGTCCTCCCGCAAGCATGCGTAATTGTACGCAAAAACCCATCAGACCGCCTGCATAGGCGATCCCAAAAATCGCTAATGATAGCCGTGTCGTAGCCGAACCAGGTGTTTTGTAGCGAAGCATTTCGATCACAAACGCACCGAGCGAGCCTATTGCCAAGCCTATTGCAACCCATCCAACACGACCCACGACAGCGGGTATGGTTCCCTCGCCTGGCAATTCATGCCAAAGCATCGGTACTGCACTTACAACAACCGTTGTTAATGCCCCGGGCACCACCACATAACGCGAAGGGGAGGGAAGATGCGGATCATGCTCATACAGGCGCACTAACTCACCCGCGCATAAAAAAGTGCCGACAAAGGCGAGTGGCATCATCACAACACCAGGGCTGAGAGTTCCGCTTAAGCTTAACGAGCTATCGAACCAAACCAATCCAGCAATGATTGAGATAAAAAGTACGCCGAGAATGATACGCCAGTGAAGCAACGCCGATCCTAATCATTTAATTGTTGAGTGTCATTCACTCGATCATCCATGTCACGATAAATAGCCAGCTTTAGGATTTCTCGAATGAGAAGGCTTTGTTGTACCCCAAACCATGAGAGGATTCACCTGAAAAGAGGCTTTTTATATCGGCTTTGGCTGATTCAAACCACCAAAACGGCGTTCACGCGAACCGTAGGCAAGAATCGCTTCGTGCAAAGTCGGCACATCGAAATCGGGCCAAGGCTTTTCGGTTACCCAAATTTCAGCGTAGCTGACCTGCCAAAGCAGAAAATTACTGATTCGCATTTCGCCTGCCGTGCGGATTAGCAAATCGGGGTCGGGGGCACCGGCTGTGTAGAGTGACTTGCCGATCAGCTCTTCGTCAATCGCCTCGGGTGCTAGAGCACCTGCTTTCACTTGTCCAGCCAGCTGCCGGACGGCATCAGCAATTTCACTACGCCCCCCATAATTGATCGCTAAGTTCAGTTGCAAGGCATCGTTGTTGGCGCTCATTGCGACCGTCTTATCGAGTTCTTGGAGTACCCGATCCGGTATTCCTTCGCGCCGTCCGATCATGCGAACCCTGACGCCATCTTCCATGATAATGGGTCGTTCACCGACGAGATACTGTTCGAGCAGCAGCATGAGAAAGTCAAGTTCCTCGGCAGGCCGCTTCCAGTTTTCGCTTGATAAGCAATAGAGTGTTAATTGATCGATTGATTTTAGACGAGCGCATTCACGTGTGATTGCCCGTACGATTTGCCCGCCCCGTTGATGGCCATGTAAACGGGCCATCCCTTGCCGTTCGGCCCAACGGCCATTGCCATCCATGATAATCGCAATGTGCTTTGGCCATTGTTGCGGAGCAAGCTCATCTAGCGCCGGGTTAACAATTGTCATAACACAGACTCACGGAATAATGATCCGTTAAACAGGTATGGCCTCAAGGAGCTAAACCATAACTCCCTCGAGAATCAAGCCGAAGGCAATAGTTCGTCAATATCGTAGGCAAGCATCGTTTGGTCTCGTCCAGGCCCAACCGAAACGATCGAAACGGGAAGCCCCACCAGTTCGCTTACCCGATTCAGATAGGCCTTCGCGTTGGTTGGCAAGTCTTCGATCGCTTTACAGCCGGTGATATCTTCACTCCAGCCTGGCATGGTTTCGTAAATTGGTTTCACACGCCGCAGGTCATCGACGTGGCTTGGAAAGACTTTCGTCTCGGTTCCATCGAGTTGGTAGGATGTGCAGATTTGAATTTCTTCAACACCACTCAAGACATCAAGCAGCATGATCGCAATGGTATCGACTCCACCTAAGCGGGCAGTGTAACGGACAGCAACCGCGTCGAGCCAACCGCAGCGTCGCGGGCGTTTGGTGACGGTACCGTATTCGTTCCCTTGGTCGCGCAGCTGTTGTCCTGCTGCGTTGTCTTGTTCGGTTGGAAAGGGCCCACCGCCGACGCGAGTCGAGTAGGCCTTTACAACACCAATCGTATGATTGATGTATTTCGCAGGCAAACCAGAACCTGCCGTGATGCCAACACCGCTTGAGTTGCTACTCGTAACGAAAGGGTAAGTTCCATGATCGACATCGAGCAGTGCGCCTTGAGCGCCTTCAAACAAAATGCGTTTACCCGTCTCGGCACCCGTTAGCAATAATTCGTTTGTATCGCAAACGTGTGCTCTGATTCGATCAGCATAGCCACGGTACTCGGT
>CAYGQU010000121.1:4525-7721 GCA_964352045.1 uncultured Planctomycetaceae bacterium | reverse complement strand
GGCTCGCACCTTGGCAACTTGTTTCTTTTTGTCAGGCATCACTTTTAATTTCATGCGGTACCAGACGTCGGCTTCGAGCTTCATCTTAACGGTTGCTTGCGTTCGCTTATCGTGCGTACACCAACTGTAAAGCCTTGCTTCTTGATTCGGGCCAAACAGGGTAAAAGTATAGCCGCTATTGATAAGCCCGGCCGAGGGAAGTTTGATTGCCGAGTTGCTTGCCGTCGGTAAATCGGATGTGCTACTTGTGGCATTATCAAGGTTAGCATCGGTAGCTGGCCCCGCTTCTTGCAATTGAATATCGGCCTGGACGGTATAATTTTTTAGGGTATGTGGTCCCATCCACATTTGACTTCGCGTACCAAGCTTGGTGGTTGGGGCACCTGGTCGTGTGGGTAATTCGGTTGGCTTAGCTAAGTAATGGTTGCCATCCTCCGCTTCACGTGGCACATATCGAATGCGCCCACCAACCCAGGTTAGTGGGACCTTGGGATCCTGCTCCTCGAAATCAAAATTCCAGGGTAATGGCGGTACGATACGAACGCGTGCTCTTGTTGATACTTCATCAACTTCGGCTAGAACAAGAACGGTTTGGTGGTCTGCCTCTTTAGGAGCCGTGTAGACACCTTCTGCGGATATTTTTCCAGGGCCAGCAACGCCAAAACGAATCTGATCTGGCTTCGCCTCGCGTAAGAATTCTCCCTGAGCATTGAAAAGACGCACTCTATATTTTTTCGATCCTGAGGGTGAAAGTAAAGTATCCCAAGGAACTAGCTGAGCTTGAGCAACACGCTTATCGCTAATTTTAATTTTCTTGGGTTGCTTAGGCTTCTTGTTAGTAGCTGGCTCGGCTTGGGGGTCAGCCAAACAATAGAGGGTACTGCTTGTCGTTAGATAAATTCGTCCATCCGAAGCGATAGGCGAAGCATCAATTTGTTCACCGCGTAGCCTAACTTTGCTGAGCGATTCAA
This sequence comes from uncultured Planctomycetaceae bacterium, assembly GCA_964352045.1. Lineage (GTDB taxonomy): Bacteria > Planctomycetota > Planctomycetia > Pirellulales > Lacipirellulaceae > CAYGQU01. Next base: position 6,750 of record CAYGQU010000121.1, on the reverse strand, counting down.
CCCCTTCTTCGTTGGGGCGAAGGATGTGTACCACCCCACCACGAGTTGCAACATAAATTTTTCCACCAGCCATTAGTGGAGAACCGCGCATAACACGTCCCAAGGCTTTGTCAGCAATGATCTCTCCATTATTACTATCATAGACTAAGAGTTTGGCAGAATCAGTAACAGCATAAACACGATCATTGTGGAAGATAGGTGAGCTTTTTCCCACCATGTTGTTTTTGATCCATAACTCTTTGTTGGCCAAATCGTTAGGTTCTTCTCCTCCAATTTGGTTTCCATCAAGGGCAACGAACGCCCCCATGGCGGTCCCAACGATATTTTCTTCGCTATGCCCCATGAAGACTCGACCATCGGGGGCAATCGCTGGTGAGACGTTTATTCCACGCCGTGAGAGTTGGTACTTCCACAATGGTTTGCCGGTTGCGGCTTGCATTGCCCAAACCGCGCCATCACCCGACCCAAAGACCAAGGCATCTTGGCCAGCGAGATTTGTGATCGTGGGCGTGCTATAGGTTGTGTCATAAGGAATAAGACGGGTGCCGCTAAGCCAAAGTATTTCGCCTGTTTTTTTATCCATTCCAAAAAACCGATGGGCAGGCTTGGCCAAGAGATTCCACTTGGGGCTATCTCCCCATCCAATCACAACGGCTGAAGTAATGACCGTATCCTTATAAATCAGGGGGAAGTTGGTACGTCCTCCATAGGTCGATAACAAACCAATCTCTTCATGCAAGCTACGATCCCAAACTAGCTTGCCCGTATCTCCCTCTAAACAAACAAAGTAGCCACAGACACCTTGGGCAAAAACATTGCCCGTCGCAGGATCACCCACAACGCTCGACCAACCAACTCGCGTATCCGGAACATCTGAAAGATAGACATTAAAACGATATTCCCACTTGATCTCGCCTGTGACAGCATCGGCACAAACGACCTTCTCCCCCTCGAGTTCGGTGCCAGGCTCATCTCGCACAAGGGTATAAAGAAGACCCTTCATGATGATGGGGGTCGAACGGCCTGCTAACTGGTCATTCTTCCACAGGACATTTCCTTCAGTACCTTGTTTCGGATCCCAACTTTCGATGAAACCCTTTTCGCATGAAATACTATTTTGGTCAGGACCACGCCACTCGGGCCAATCAGTTGCCAGCGAATTCTGCGGAAAAACGCATGCGGCCATCCCAACAAGAAACGATGCGGCAATTGGGGCAAAGTTTGCTGGTTGTAAAGAAGAAAGGGACAGGGTCATCGGTGCTCTCTCTGGTGCACTAGGCATCAATTTGTTTCTCATGATCCAATTCTGCCAAATCGTAGGCTAGTGCTTACGAGCAGATTTACGGAATTATCACCTGTTTTATCTAGTATAGGCTCTTAACGTTTATCGTTGGCCTATTACTGCCATAAGGCAAGGGGATAGTTTCCTAATCTTCTTAAGATACCAAAGCGGGTCCCTGCAAGCCATTGACCAAGGTCGGGAAATCGGCACAACCGATGGGGCCGTTACAGCCGTCAAAGTCACCTTAATAAGAGCTCTAAGCCATTTAGCAGGAAACGCTTGCGTCGCCTCAAGGGATGTTTCCGACCCCGCCGATACGTTGGGTGCTGACGGTGGTATTGCCACTCGAAGCAACATCAGAAGTAGGCCTACCTTAATTCGAGTCAAGGAGTGGCTCGACCTGCTCTGATGTTCCCCTTAGCAAACTTGCAAAACCAACCCACGAACCCCCGACGGACTCCCGGCACTTTTAAGTGCCCTTCACTTCGGCCTATCGCGTTAACCCTGATGGCCGTCAGGGTAGCCTCCACGATCCGACGTGGAGCGGCATCGCGCGTTGCCGGAAGTAAGCCGGGATGAAATGGGTAAATCGGTTTTACATGTTTGCCGTAGCTATGGAGAGTATTCGATGAAATGGAATCTTTTGGGAGCGCTTTTGCTTAGTGTCTCTCTAGTTAGCCCCAGCTTCGGTGGTGGTTTACTAGATTGCCTTTGCGACAGCGGATGTGGGGACACTTGTTGTTCCGACGCCTGCGACAGCTGCTGTGAAGAGCCTTCTTGCTGTTGCGATGAACCATCGTGCTGCTGTGAAGAACCTTCCTGCGGTTGCGAAGAAACTTGCTGCACCTCGTGCTGCAAAAAAGACTGCTGCTTGCTAGACAAGCTGTTCGGCGGTTGCAACAAAGGTTGCGGTTGCTGTGACGAGCCTTCATGCTGCTGCGAA
>CAYGQU010000121.1:0-4425 GCA_964352045.1 uncultured Planctomycetaceae bacterium | reverse complement strand
GAGCCTAGCTGCTGTGCAGCTGACCCATCGTGCTGCTGTGAAGAGACCTGCTGTGGCAGCACCTGCTGCGACAAGCCATGTCTTCTTGAGAAGCTTTTCGGCGGTTGCTGTGACAAAGGTTGCGGTTGCTGTGACGAGCCTTCATGCTGCTGCGAAGAGCCTAGCTGCTGTGCAGCTGACCCATCGTGCTGCTGTGAAGAGACCTGCTGTGCGAGCACCTGCTGCAAGAAAGATTGTTGCTTGCTAGACAAGTTGTTCGGCGGTTGCAACAAGGGTTGTGGTTGCTGTGAAGAGCCTTCTTGCTGCTGCGATGAACCATCGTGCTGCTGTGAAGACCCTTGCTGTGGCGACACTTGCTGCGGTGGATCGGTAGCTGCTCCAGCTGCTGCTCCTGCTCCTGTTGAAGCAGCTGAAGAAGCATCACCAATGCCACCTGCACCAATGGCTGACCCGAACGCAGCAATTGGTCGTCAACGTGACGTTGTTCGTGCAAGCTTCGCACGCTAAGTATCGTTTTCGATTGAACGGTCCCCCCATCGTTTGATCGAAACAAGAGACCCCTTCTGGCCGGCTCAGCTTACCAACGCAAGTTAGTAAGTTGAGTCGGTCTTTTTTTTCTGCTATTAGACAGAAGAAGCTTATCAACCAGCCTTTGGCGGCAAGATGGGCTTGAAGTGCTCGTCGGGAAGCTTGATCTTACGGATTCGCACACCAAATTTTTCACCAACCTTAACGGCTTCCCCTTCGGCAATCGGTTGATTGGCAGCCGTAATTTCTAGTAAATCGTTACAAGACTTGTCGAAAGTAATGATCGACCCTGGACCGAATTCAATTACCTCATCAACACGCTGCCGCTTGGAAGCCAAGTTCACCGATATTGGCACCATAACTTGGAGTAGGCTACGCGTATTGGGTGGTAACTCGTTGTAATCCGAAGGAATACGATCAAAGTAGCCAACCCGCTGCTTCGGGTCATCCTTAGAGGAACTTTTTTCGTTGTTTTCTCCACTCGTCGGATTCGCTTCTGAGGACGGTGTTGTTTCGCTAGCTGCTTTTTCACCCGCCCCGCTTGCTAGCAACGCATCGGGCTTAGAAAGGGGCCAAACCATGTGCAGCGTCGCAAGCGTCTCGTCCATCGCCAGCTCAAGCGGCAAACAGATCGCCCCTTCGCTCGGTTCGGCAGCGGTTAGCACGGCCGACAAATCTTCGTGCCATACGGCTTCAAAGCTGTCGGCCATCAAGTCGTCGGGGACCATCAGCATACTCAGCTCTTGTCCAAGCGTGCTGAGTTTGCTCTCGCCCGTCGGATCGGGCGTGGCACACCACTCGGGCAGCAATCCTTCGGCTGCTGTTACAAAAGCAGCAACACCGACATTACCAAAGCGAAACAAAAACACCATACCGGCGCCCGATAGTTCGCCCTGCTTTGCTTCCGCATCCAGCGGAGCTGGATCACCCGGTTTGACTACCAATTCGCCATCAAACGCCCGACCGATGGCGCCTGCCATCTCTTCGGCATTGGTTGTACAAGCTTCCAAAACTTGTGGTGCGATGTCGGGAGTAATGTTAGCCACTTGGTCAGTCCATCCGAGGCAAATTCTTGGTTTCGAGTGCTGGCACTAACCACACAGCAACGGCGCAGCACTACCTACCAATCCCTATCGGCTCCTCAGCCCGCAAACTTTGCCTAGCCTGCACGATCGTTGCTAGCACGAGCCGATGGGACGGCAATTTGATAGCTAAACTCCGGCAACTCCCGGTCGCTAGGGTTTCACCGCTGGGCCGCGTATAATGCCGGTGCTATCACTGTTACTTACGAATCGGAACCAAATAGACCGACGCCATGACCAGCGCGACAATCGACTCATCCCAATCACCGCTACCCCAACCGCCACTCGAAGGGGTAAAGCCCTACAAATCGCTCTCGAACGAAGAGCTGCAAAGCCGCATATCGGCCGTCCGCGAAGCGATGGGAAGCGAGCTGCTTATCCTCGGCCACCACTATCAGCAAGACGAAGTCGTCGAGCTGGCCGACCTGCGCGGTGATAGTTATCAACTGAGCCAACTTGCAGCCGACAGCTCCGATTGCCGGGCGATCGCATTCTGTGGCGTCCACTTCATGGCCGAGACGGCTGACATTCTCGCCAACCGCCCGGAGAAACTCGCCGAGCGCGATGGTAAACGAGTACGCGTCATGCTCCCCGACATGGCCGCCGGTTGCTCGATGGCCGACATGGCAGCAATCGACCAGATCGAAGATGCGTGGGAACAACTGGGCGAAGTGCTCGACACCGAACGGTTGATCCCGGTCACCTACATCAACTCGGCCGCCAGCCTGAAGGCATTCGTCGGTCGCCACGGCGGTATTGTCTGCACCAGCTCCAACGCGAAAGCGGCACTCGAGTGGGCCTTCCAACGAGGCGACCGCGTAATGTTCTTCCCCGACCAACACTTGGGCCGCAACACCGCCTCGGGAATGGGAATCACAAACGACTTGATGCCCGTATGGAACCCCCACGCCGACGAGTTCGGCGGCAACACCGAACAGCAGCTAATCGATTCCAAAGTCATCCTTTGGCAAGGGCATTGCAGTGTGCATCAAATGTTCAAGCCAGAGCATGTCGACATGTTCCGCGAAAAGCAGCCAGGTATCAAAATCCTGGTCCACCCCGAGTGTCCGCAAAACGTCTTCGAAATGGCCGACGAGTTCGGCAGCACCGGTGCGATTATCAAGGCGGTCGAGAACTCACCCGCTGGCAGCAAATGGGCGATCGGCACCGAGCTGCACTTAGTGAATCGCCTCAAGCAAGAGCACCCTGACAAAGAGGTTCACTTCCTCTCGCCCGTCGTCTGCATGTGCGCGACGATGTACCGCATCGACCTGGCGCACCTTTGCTGGACGCTAGAGAATCTTTATGCCGACACGCCGGTCAATACAATTGAGGTGGATGAAGAGACGTCGAAGTGGAGCCTTGTGGCGCTTGAGCGGATGCTGGAAGTGAAGTAGCAAATACCTACATCACTCCCTGTGATCTTTGAACCATCCACTCTTACGTAACTTTAAAATCGAGTGGTACAACTCTCCCAGATCCGGACGAATTTTGGTTTCGAGATATAGTTTTGTTTGTATAGCCTCAAGCTCTCTTGAATAAGCCAAATTATCAAATCCGTATCTTCTGATTTTCTTCCGTTTGCAAATGTTTTTTTGCCATTCGAGTGCAATATTACCCAGTGATTTTTTCTCTTCAAAAGTCAGTTCCCACAAATGAAATATATATTGCGCTACAGCAAGAGCTATGCTAATTACAAATCTCGCATCATCTGAAGAAGGGTTTCTAGGTTGTCTTGAGCTAACGCCATGAACATCTCCTACAACATCTCTTACTGCTCCAACTTTTAAAACAATTGTAGTGCATTGTTCAGTCAAGCTAGTTATTAAGTGCTCGGGCACGCCTTCAGTTATCATGTCCTTTAGACCGTTAAGTGTTTCCTTCGCCAGAGTAGGAAGATTGATACCAGTGCATTTCTTATCTTGGCTTTCCAAAATGAACTTACATACGTCTTCTACTAAGGAGTGAGCTCGTGTAATGGCTGAAGCGGGTTCGTATTCGATCAAGCTTTTGAGCATGCTGGTTCGTCTATCAATATGCTTTTTAAGATTTACAATTGGTTTTTTATTAGCCATAGATTCTGCCTTTCATGTGCATGTTGATAGAACTCACCCTTATAAGTTTAATCTAATAATCTTCAGCCTAACTCTGGTAGAAATTACCCAAGAAATCATATATGCCCAACTGGCCCGATTACGAATTGATTGACTTCGGCGTCGACAAACGTCGCCAAGGCCGACGGCTGGAACGCTTTGGTGAGTTGTTGCTCGATCGCCCTTGTCCTGCTGCCGATGAACTGAAGAAACAAACGCCCGAAGCATGGGGAGAAGCGATTGCAAAGTACGATGGGGCGCGTGCGACCGACGGCGATTGGAAACCCTTTCCCAAGAAATGGTACGACGGGCAAGTGTGTTGTGTTCCTGTCGACCACTCTACGAATAACGAAGGTTTCTCGTTGTCGATCACCCCCACACCGGCGGGACAAGTTGGTATGTTTCCCGAACAGTTTGCTAACTGGCAATGGATCGCCGGGCAAGTCGCCAAACACAAAAAGATTGCCCCCGACAAACCAGTCCGAGTACTTAACCTGTTCGGCTACACCGGTGGAAGCACCTTGGCGGCAGCAACGGCGGGGGCCGAGGTGACGCACGTTGATGCGTCGAAACCCTCGGTCGCGTTGGCTCGTGAAAATGCTGAGCGAAGTAGCTTGGCCGATGCGCCGATTCGGTGGATCGTCGAAGATGCGGTCCGTTACTGCCAGCGCGAAGTGAAGCGGGGCTCGCAATACGAAGGGATCGTGCTCGACCCGCCCAGC
>CAYGQU010000120.1:0-7732 GCA_964352045.1 uncultured Planctomycetaceae bacterium | reverse complement strand
CCAATTAATGGCGTGGTGGTCGAGGTAGAAGTTTATCCCGGAGCGTGGCTCGAGCCAGGACAAAAAGCTTTTCGTATCGTAAATGTGGATCGCCTCAAGGCCGAAGCGTTTGTCGATGCCGACCAAGTGATCAATCTAGCCGTTGGGTCGGTTGCAGAAATTGGTTCGAGTGAAGGAAAGGTGACTTTTATTAGTCCCGAAGTCGATCCGATCAATCGCCAAGTACGCGTCATTGCGGAGATCAACAACCGTGCTCATAAATTACGCCCAGGCGATCGTGCCAACATGGAAGTCCGCCTATCAACAGCAAGCGAATCTACTGGGAGCGAAGGCGAATGACGATCTCTTCCATTGCTTTGGCGTCGAGAGCGGTCGATCGACCCATTGGGCTTCGGACTCGTAATGACTTGCAAAAAAATCCCTCGGTTGGTGGTGGAGTAATCGTATCTGATTTGATTGCCTCGACACATCATGAGCTGACGCGTGAGGAAGCATGGCTACTCGATGCCTTACAGAATCTGAGTGAGCCAACACCGACATGGCATGAGCTGCAGAAACAATACGAACAAGCATTCGCTCCGCGAAGAATCCGATTTGAAGAACTTGCCAGCCACTTGGGGCGATTACATGAAGCAGGTTTATTGGTTGCCGAACGATCAGGCCAAGGCGAAGCATTGTGGCGGCGTCGCATTAAGCAAGCCAGCAACCAACGGCGTTGGGCATGGGCTCAGTTGCTTTCGATTCGTTTGCCAGGCTGGAACCCAAAGCCACTGCTCGATGGAATGCGTTTTATCGGACAGCTGTTCTTCTCCCCTTTCGGTGCGATTCTTGCTTTTGGTCTGTGGACGATAGCGATTCTGATTCTGATGAGTTCCGCTTCACGTTTCGCTAATGAATTACCACACTTGTCAGATTTTACTTCGCCCACATGGATCGTTTCGCTATTCATAGGCATCGCAATTTTGAAAACATTGCACGAACTGGGGCATGCCCTGGCTTGTCATCGTTACGGTGCCGAGGTGCGTGAAATGGGTGTTTTACTACTCATGTTCATGCCATGTCTCTACAGTGATGTTACCGATGTTTGGCGATTGCCGAGTCGTTGGCAACGGCTCATAATCACGCTGGCAGGGGTCTTGGTCGAACTTTCGCTGGCAGCCATCGGTGTGATTATTTGGCGGTATAGTGAACCAGGTTGGGTTCATCTTTTTGCTTTGCAAATTGTTTTGATCGCTTCGGTAACTACGCTGCTAGTGAACTTGAATCCTCTAATGCGTTACGACGGCTATTACTTGCTATCCGATTTGACGGCGACACCTAACCTCTGGACCCGTTCACGGCAAGCGATGACCCAGCTGGCAACACGTTGGCTCGTAAAACAAGCCGATCCTCAACAGCGGCATGAACCATTAGGGATTGCTCTATATGGTTTGCTTTCGCAACTTTTTCTCTATTCGATCTTAGTTGGTTTTGCTTGGATTACAATTGCTGTTTCTCGGGCATCGAAGGCAGAAGTGGTTGGCTGGGCTCTTGTCGCGATCGTCGGACTAGGGGTTGTGATTCCTTCGCTTACTAAACTTATCAGTTGGTTTTTTCGTCCACGCAGAGAAAACCCCTTAAGAATTCTTCGTACCGCTTTAGTTATCGCTGGTATAGCAAGCTTAGGTCATATAGCCCTGCAGATTTCTCTTCCCGAACGAATCGGGGCACCGGCCATCGTCGTGCCTGCCCAAGCGAGTATCATTGCCGCAACACTTGGGGGAAGGCTCGTTCAGTCGATTCCTTTAGGAACAAAAGTCAAAACCGGTGACCTGATTGCTAAGCTCGAAAGCCCCGAGCTCGCGCGACGGCAAGCTGATATCGAGAGTGAGTTGGCAGCTTGCCAACTTGAACTCGAACTAATCGAATCCCAACGCACGACCGACCCAATGACAGCGGCTCTGATTCCGACGGCTAAAGCGCGAATTGAAAGCTGCCAAAAACGCTTGCATGAGCTGCATGCCGAGATCGAACAACTAACGCTACGAGCTCCACGGCCCGGAATCGTGCTGCCACCACCAAGAAGAACTCCCGACGAGGGAGATCAATTGCTCGCTTGGTCGGGAAGATTGCTAAGCAATTCAGACCATAATGCCAACTGGGGGGCTTGGGTCGAAGGAGGAGACGTCGTTGCCATGGTAGCCAACCCCGAAGCATGGGAATTAGAGCTAATAGTCGCCGATTCGGATGCCGAACACCTTGTTACTGGCCTACCAGTTCGGTTAGCAATTAGGCAACAAAACGAAGGTATATTGCTCGGCAAAGTAGTTGAGATTGCTCGTCAGTCAATGCCGCAGCAGCAAGAAAAAGCTACTAGCTCAATTTTCGCTTCGCAATGGATACCCCAATCGAGTGAAACGGTTCGCAAAGTGCGTGTCCAGCTCGAAACACAACAACCGTCATATAATCCATCCCGTTTAATAGCAGGTGGCTTGGGTGTAGCCCGCATTGACGTTGGTTGGAAGCCAATGGGCAAGCAACTGATGGATTGGCTTTACGCAACGTTTCGATTGCCGCTTTAAGCATATTGTGTAAACCGTAGCCATGAAAACCGATTACGGTATCAATGCGATCATGCCTACGGCAACGGCTGCTTCAATACCTGCGCCTTTTGCGCTGAATGGCCAGCAATGTTTACGATAGGGTGGGCAACTGCCAGGGCGATAATGACCTAGTGTGTAATTGCACTGGCACGGAGGGTCGGCAGTCATCAAGTACGGCAAGTAAGGAACCGTGCCGAAGAAGTGGACCGATGAAAGCACTGGCTGTAAGAAGCGACTACAAGTGTAGCCATAACGTTCGGCATTGACTTCTTCAAAATAAAGAGGCCGATGCCTCGTTTTCGGAGCGGTCCATGTACGGGTCGTTATTGGCCAAGTTCTCATCGCAATAGTCGAGGGATGATCATCGAAAACGCCATCTGCAATCGCACGGTTAAGCGGCGTGAGACCCGCTTTACGACCAATATCAACCCCGACCGTGTCGATTGGTCTAATCTTATATGGTGCCAAGGGGCTTTGAACCTCGCTCGATGTAGCGATTAGCTCTTCTTGGTATTGCGTTTGTTGGATCGAACCTTTTTCGGCGTTTTGCTCCACATGGCTTAGAGTGTACCAAAGGTCAGGTTCCCAGCTGTCGAGTAATTGCACGTGTAACATCGAAGCCTTTTGAGCCTCAGCTAGCTGCCCCCCCACCTCGTTCGAGTTCACGGCATTCGTGACCGTTGCATTGCAGTCAGCTGAATTAGCGGTCTGCCAATCTCCCGAAAGCACCACCATTAAGACCAGCATCCTCAAAGCCAAGGAGTAAACCTCTTGGTTGCGATCCCCAGCCAATTGATGGATTTGCCTCTGGTTGCCAGTTCGTATCATGGTCGGCTCTCTATTGCACTGCAAACAGCAGCAGTTGCGGGTAGCGGATTCAGCCTAAAGAAAGGTCTTTCAACCCTCTTCGGCCAGCACCAGCTAGAACCTTCATTACAAGCCTTATGACCTGAACGGGCTCCCTAAATTGCCCAATCTATTACAACTTAGCCCGAAGTTACTCAAGCAATTCTTTTGACATCACTCCTGCTAGCTGCGGATAATGGAGGAACAAGTGCAAAGCCCCCCCAACTGGTGGGAAAAAATTCTGTAACTTCGCTGTTTGCAAAACCGTATTGTTGACGATTTTTTGATGGCAAAAAACCAACGCGAACCAACATCGCCCTCCCCTGCCCTGCTCCGTCGGCTCGAATCGCGACGTGTGCTAGATGCCTCGATTGCTGCCTTGCTAGTTCCTGAAACGGGTGTCGAAGGAGAAACAATCGTCGCTTCAGAGGGCATTATACCTTTCCAAAATAATGTCACTTTCGATTGGACTATTACCCAATCAGGGATGCCCGTCGCTCAATCGACAAGCCCAACTTTTGATTTTACGCCAACCGACAATGGTTTGTACGATGTCTCGCTGACTCTTAATGGATTGGACTTTACTACGACGACAACCCAAATCACGGTCGCGAATGCCAATCCGATCTTGAGCAACGTTACTCTAACTCCAACGGTCGAAGGAGCCCCCGCCACGCTAAGTGGAAACATCACAGACCCCGGAATCGACGACTCGTTTACGTTGTTGGTCGATTGGGGTGACGGGACGTCCGATAGCTACGCCTATGTAGCAGGGACAACTGAATTTAGCGAAACGCACCTCTATGTTGACGACGACCCTTCGCTGACGGCAACCGATTTTCCTGAAGTCATGCTAACCCTCAGCGACGATGACGGGGGTATCGATGAATTAACGATCAACGGCTTGGTGCGTAACGTTTCGCCACAGATAATTAATCTTGCAGCAACCGACGTTAATGAAAACGGTTTTACGACACTCACAGGCAAAATCGTCGATCCAGGCACACAAGATACCTTCTTGCTAAGCGTTGACTGGGGCGATGGTACCTTCAATGAGTACCTCTACTCAGCAGGGACAACCGGCTTTATTGAAACGCACCAATATCTTGATGACAGTCCGACCGGTCCACCAACAATTGCCGCTTTGTTGGTCGATGATGATAACGGAAACGACTTGGAGTTTGTCTCACCAACGATTACTAACATCTCGCCCGAGTTGGCAGATCTTGCTGCAACCGATACCAACGAGAATGGCTTTACGACCTTAACCGGTAAGATTGTCGATCCAGGAACGCAAGATACTTTTGTCCTAACCGTCGATTGGGGGGATGGCACGAGTAGTACATATAACTATGCCGCCGGAACGACTGAGTTTAGCGAAACCCATCAGTATCTGGACGACAATCCAACCGTTACACCAACCGATACGCCAACCATTACGGCCAAGGTAACGGATGATGATTTGGGAAGCGATGAAAAACAAACGACGGTGCGAGTGCTAAATGTTTCGCCGCAGATTAATAATCTTTCAGTTACCGATACGAACGAAAATGGTTCGGTTATTCTTACTGGACAAATCATAGATCCAGGCATTCAAGACAGTTTTCTGTTAAGCGTTGATTGGGGTGACGGTACGTTTAACGAATACCTATACGCTGCGGGTACGACCGAATTCAGAGAAATGCATCAGTATCTCGATGACAACCCAACGGGGACCTCTTCCGATACGCCAACCATTACTGTCCTCTTAGTAGATGACGACAATGGCAATGACTTAGAGTTTATTTCACCCAACGTTACCAACGTTGCTCCAACGATCGAGAACCTCTCGGCAACGAATACCAACGAGAATGGAACAACGACCCTCTCGGGGCAAATTATAGATCCGGGAACACAAGATACCTTTACGCTTACCGTCAATTGGGGCGATGGCACGAGCGATGTGTATAACTACGCCGCCGGCACAACTGAGTTTAGTGAAATCCATCAATACTTGGACGATAATCCAACCGTCACACCTGTCGATTCTCCGACAATTATCGTGACGCTTACCGACGACGATCTTGGAAGTGATGAAAAGCAAGTAAGCCCACTTGTGTTGAACGTAGCGCCACAGATAACTGATCTTGCCGCAAGCGATACCAACGAAAATGGTTTCACAACGCTTTCGGGTAATATCATCGATCCTGGCACCCAAGATACTTTTCTACTGAGTGTCGATTGGGGCGATGGAACTTTTGATGAATATCAATACGCTGCGGGAACGACCTCCTTTAGCGAAACGCACCAGTATCTTGATGACAACCCAACAGGGACTCCATTCGATACACCTACCATTACTGTTCTCTTGGTAGATGACGATAACGGCAACGACTTGCAGTTGATCTCGCCTACGATCTCGAATATCGCGCCCGAGTTACAGAATTTAGCTGCGACCGACATTGATGAAAATGGAACAACCACCCTGACCGGTGAGATCGTTGATCCTGGCACGCAGGATACCTTCATTGTCACTGTCGATTGGGGCGATGGTACCACCGAGCAATTTAACTACTTTGCGGGGACAACCTCCTTCAGCGAAACACACCAATATCTTGATGATAATCCGACGGCGACGCCCGTCGATATGCCGACTATTATGGTTGCAATCGTCGATGACGATACCGGTGCCGACAACGAATCAGTGCAATTGGCAGTAAGTAACTTAGCGCCAGTGATTGGTAATACGCCCGACCTGATGGTGAGTGAGGGCGAACGGTTTGAACTTGCCGATGGCATGATCCAAGGAATTAGCTTCGCTGATGCGGGTACCTTAGATACCCATACGGCAACCGTTGATTGGGGGGATGGCACACCGGTTGAGTCGCTTACGGTAACCTTCGCGGCTGGAACTGGTCGGCTTGAGGGGGGGCATACCTATGCCGACAACGGAACTTACACCGCAACGATCATGCTTGCTGACGATGACCTTAGCATGGCGGAACGCTCCTTTACGGTTTCGGTTACTAATGTGAATCCCCTACTCACCGGAACCGAGGGTCTGTCCGTTGATGAGGGAGAAGGTTTTACTTTGGCAGGTCTTGGCATTGGTGTTTCGGACGCTGGATTTGATAATTCTCTGAATGTTACTGATCCGACTAATGGAGGTGAAACCGAGGAATTATTCCTTGATGGAACCATCGACTGGGGCGATGGTACTGCAACGACGCCAGTCACGTTTGTTTCTCGGGTGAGTGGCTCTGAGGGCGTGGCAACGATTGCCATACCCAATCATGCAGAGCACCATTACGCCGACAATGGTGTCTTTACCATTAAGGTTTCGTTTGCCGATGATGATGGAGCCGTCGTTACACGAGAGTTCGATCTAACGGTGCTTAACGTCGCACCCTCTTTGGAGCTGAATAATCCTAACGCGACGATCAACGAAGGAGACACGCTTAGTTTACCATTATTGGGAACCTTTTCTGATCCCGGTTTTAATAATCCGCTTGATCCCGCAGGAGAAACTTTTGAAAGTTTCATTTACACAATTGATTGGGATGATGGGACGGTCGAGACGGGCCAACTTCCTTCTTCTGTTTTGCAAGGTTCGCCCGGAGTATTAACCACAGGCACGTTAGCAGCCGAGCATCTTTACGCTGATAACGATATTGATAACATCTATACGATCAAGGTCACTCTGTCGGACGACAACGGGGGGATGGTGACTCGAAGCTTTGATGTTACCGTTTTGAATGTCGCACCGACACTCGAACCGATTTCAGCGACGGACCTCGAAGGGGCAGGCATTACAACGCTCGATCTCACGTTTGCCGATCCAGGAGCGGATTCCTTTGAGGTGCTTGTCGATTGGGGCGATAAGCCCGAATTGCCACCCGAAGATCGTTTTGTCGTTGAAGTAATACACGCTGGTTCGACGCCCGCCTCGTTCTCGATTGATCACCAATACACAGGTCCCCCCGATCCGCTGAATCCTTCAGCCGATATCATTATCACGGTAAAAATTAGGGACGATGACTTTGAGAACGCTGAGACACTCGCCGTCGGCGAGAGTAATCTCGAGTCGGTTGCTATCAGTAATCCTGGGATCGAAGACAACAAAGTGGCGATTGATACAACGCCACAAGCACCTGCCATTGAATTCCCTCAGACTCCCGAGCTGTTTATTCCTGTCGAGATTATTGAAAGTGGTCAAGCGAATAATCTTGTCGGCGATATCGGAGCTGCGGCGGCTGACCAATCGGCTGTGTCGGATCGTTACTTAGAAATTAGGGTCGTGGCACCCGATGGTACCGAAAGCGAAG
>CAYGQU010000119.1:0-7760 GCA_964352045.1 uncultured Planctomycetaceae bacterium | reverse complement strand
GACGTTATGGCGGAGATTGTCTTGGTGGGCATGTAATTAGCATGACGAAGCAAACCAGTGATCTGCTTACCGTACTCTGGCTTTGGACATGGTCCGAACGTGTCGATGGAGGTCGACCTGAAGACTCTGAACTGCATTTGCCAATAATTCCCTTATTCGAAACAATTAATGATCTTGAAGGGGCAGCTAAAATATTGGGGGATGCCTTCAAAACTGAGCCCTACCGAAAGCATGTTGCCGCTTGTGGCGATCGCCAAGTTGTCATGATTGGTTACTCAGACAGCACTAAAGATGGTGGTTATCTTACCGCGTGTTGGGCGTTGCAACGTGGACAAATCAACCTAACCGAATTGGCCAAATCCCATCAGGTTGACATCACCTATTTCCATGGCCGAGGGGGAGCCCTTGGACGTGGGGGGGGACCCGCGGCACGGAGCATCCTCTCGTTACCCCCCGAAACGTTTGATGGCTCAATGCGATTGACCGAGCAAGGCGAGGTGCTGGCCGAAAGGTACGATGACCCTGCAATTGCACATCGGCATCTTGAGCAAGTGCTCTGGGCCGTCTTGATCTCTTCCACCAGCAAAAACGAGCCAACCAACAACAATTGGCGAAAGCGAATGGAGCAAATTGCGGACACTTCGCTCAAGGCTTATCGAGAATTAGTTGATCACCCTGCCTTTACCACGTTCTTCCGACAAGCGACGCCGATACGCGAAATCGAAAGCCTACCCATAGGTTCAAGACCCGCGAAACGTAAGAAAGGGAATCGAATTGAAGATTTGCGTGCCATTCCCTGGGTCTTCTCTTGGACGCAGTCACGCTGCTTGCTTCCCGCTTGGTATGGCCTAGGGGGAGGGCTAATTGATTTAGTTGAGCAAGGGAAAGACACGGTCGCAGAACTTCAAGCAATGTACCAAGATTGGCCCTTCTTTCGCGCAACGATCAATAACGCTTCCCTTGCATTAGCAAAATCTAATCGGCCTGTTTTTGACCGCTATGCAAAACGGGCTGACGATACACCAGAAATGCGTGAAGTCATTCAATTGCTTGATGAGGAATTCGCAAGAGCAACCAAAGCGATTCTTGCTATCACAGGTGAAAAAGAATTGCTCGATTCAGTTTCGTGGCTCCAGGACTCGATCAAAGTTCGTAACCGATACGTCGACCCACTGAATTTGATTCAGCTAGAAGTAATGCGCCGAATCGACGAGTCGTACGGTGAGCCAAGCGAAGAGCTTCAGCATCTGTCGCAGTTGGCGATCAAGGGGGTTGCTGCTGGGATGAGAACAACGGGCTAACTCGTATTCCAGCATAAGATATTTTTTAGCAACAGTAGCAACATTTCAAAGTGTAAGACGAGCAGATGAGCGACGCGAAGAGGACGGAATCAGAAACCTTTCAAAGCAATCCCAAACAGGGTTTGCTTGCTTCCTTGGGACAAATTGCTCAAGAGAAAGCTTTGGGGGTTGCGTTGATCGGAAGTATCGTTGCCTTTTATGCTTATTCACAGCAAATGGCGACGGGCAATTTTGTTAACTGGTTTGTCACCGCTGTAATTGCCAATTTTGTGATCTCTGCAATTACGGTTTTCCCCTCACGCCATAGTGGTTGCAGTCGCATCGCGGCATTGAAAGGGAAACGTGCTTGGTTTGATCGCACGATTCTGATTCGTTTTGTAACAACACCCATTGCCTTGGGAAGCAGCGTGGTGTTAGCAATTTGGAGTTTCTGCAACGCAAAACAGGAACAAATGCCCGGCGATATTGGGACCGTGCTTGTGCTCGTTTTAGTTACCACCATGGGAATTAAACTGGCTGCTGAAATGTACCTGCTTTCTTGGACTGGGGTGATTCATGAAAATCAATCAGGGGAAGCGCATGAACGGTCTGCCAAGTTACTGATAGGTCGCTATTCTCGCTGGACGACTTGCTATTACGTCCTCGCATCGCTGGGGGGAATCATCATGCCACTCGGGACACAGATACTAGCATCGGGCGCAAAGAATATTCCTTCAGCCGCTAATCCAGGGCCCTCGCTTGTTCTGGCTCTTGCTGCCGTTGCATGTTTGGTACCTGCCGAGATCATCGCTCGTTGGCTTTACTATCGGATTACTAATTCGGTGGTTTCTAGTCCAGTGGTTTCTGGCGAAGCTTGATCTTATATATCGCCGGACAACCCTGTTTTTTTACGACGGAAATCGCTATTCGCGATTTTTTAGTCGATTCTGATACCAATCTAAGCTTTTGGGCGCCTAACTTTACAAAGAGAGCCTCTCTTTTGTTGCCCGTTAGGTTGTTGCCTGACGTTGGTTAGCACTCTACTGAAATCCCTTTTCTGCTTCTCTTAGATTGACAGTTATGCCTTTGAAGTCGTTGTCTCGAAGAAATACTTCTCCTTGGATTATGTGCCCTAGCAAGCAGCCGTTAGGTAGGCTTGTTTGCATCGGGTTGATGATTTCAGTAACAACAATCGAAGTGCTTGCTCAAGAACCAATCAATGTTGGATTCCTTTGGCACATGCACCAGCCGATTTATTACCCGGGCGAAACGATCAATCAAACCGATGCCTCGGGTCGTTTTTCGTTTAGCATTACAGATGTCCATAATAGTCGGTTTGGTCCCTATACGAGTTGGCCTAAAGACGCCATTCAGTCGGGATCGAGTTTACCTCATTTGGGAGCACAGGTTTCGTTTTCTGGTTCTTTGATTGATAACCTCAATAACCTTGAATCGGCTGGTGCGAATGGTGGTATGTGGAACAATTGGGAGTCTTCTTACCAGCAAGCAGCCAATCTAACGACCTCTGAGGGTAATCCCCGCTTAGATTTAATCGGTTTTGGTTACCATCACCCGCTTATGCCATTACTCGATACGCGTGACATGCGTATGCAGATTAAACTGCATAAGCAAGCACACCTTGATACATGGGGACCAAGTGTTCCTTACTCGAAGGGTATCTTTCCTGCGGAAACTGCCTTCTCAACACGCATGATTCCTGCACTAAAGGCCGAAGGGCTTGAGTGGACGATCTTCGATAGCATTCATCTTGAGCGAGCAGTCGAGAACTATCCGCATACGAATAGTTCTAATCTCTATGCGCCTAATAAAGCAGATCAAATCAACCCGGCCCTACCAAACGACCAATGGGTGCAGCTCAACAACCTATGGGCCCCAAGCAAGGTTGCCGCACCATTTGCCTATCGCCCCCATTACACACAGCATGTTGATCCCACCACAGGGAACATCGAAAAGATCGTTGCCGTACCAGCTGCCCGCTATGAAGGAAATGAAGATGGCCGTGGCGGTTTCGGGGCATTGCAATACGAACAAGTGATGGATCAGTATCGACAGTTCAACACGGATCCGAACCATCCGATGATGGTACTACTACACCATGATGGCGATAATTTCGGCGGTGGTAGCGAAGCTTACTACCATGGTAACTTCCAAAATATGGTGAATTGGGCCACCAATAATGCCAATTATGATGTGACCACCGTACAAGATTATTTGGACCAATACGCTCCCGATCCGAATGACGTTGTACACATCGAGTCAGGTTCTTGGGCGGGGGCTGATAATGGAGACCCTGAATTTAAAAAATGGTTAGGCGATCCTAATCCCGAGACGGGCTGGAGCCCCGACAGAAATTCTTGGGCCGTTCTCACCGCCGCCAAGAATCGTGTTTATACCGCCCATGACATTGAGCTGGGTGGACCCAATGCCTTTCCCAATATGAGTAATATCCGCAACGGTATCGGTTCTGCAACTGAAAAAGCTTGGCATTATTTATTGCAGGCGCAAGCTTCAGACCATTGGTATTGGGATGGAACCGAAATTTGGGATTCCAACGTCACCCGCGGCAGCAACTTGGCAGTCGCCGAGGCAGATCAGGTCTTGAATTCGTTTTCGGGTTCCGAAACGACGGCACCGAGCGTTTTCTTGCCCCAACGCGAGGCCTACAATCCTGGCGGCTTCGAGTGGGGGGCAACGCCTGAATCAAGTGACTTTGAAATCTGGACTTACGCTTACGACGTTAGTAGTCTTGAGAGCGTGACGCTCAAGTACCGCATCGACGGCGATGGAACAAACCCCCTTGAGTCAACCCACAATGAAACCTACGCAGGTGGCTCGGAAGTGGGCGATTGGGTTTCAATCTCGATGAATTCAAGTGATCTGGCTCCCCCCTCGGGAATCCTCAGCCCTACGGTTCGAGCTTTGCGCTATGGTGGCATGGTTGAAGGAATCGAGGACGCTTTGATTGACTATTATGTCGAAGCGATCGACATGCTTGGAAACGTTCAAAAATCAGATATCCAACATGTCTATGTTGGCGCATCGGCAGTTGCGGGTGGAGATCGAGTGCTCCTTACGCCCGAAGTTCCAACAGCTGGCGAATCGGTTGAATTTACTTTCGATCCTACCGGGGGCCCTCTAGCGGGTGCAAGTCAAATTTTCGCCCATGTGGGATACAACAACTGGGACGACGTTATATCGCCTGATTTAGAAATGATGTGGGACCCTGACGAATCCCTTTGGCAATTGAGCTTAGAGATTGCTACAGATGCCGCACAACTTGATTTGGTTTTCAATGATGGCAATGGTACCTGGGATAACAATGGAGGGGCAGATTGGCATTTTGAAGTTACAGGCGGTACGACCAACGAGGTGTTTGTTATGGATGGCGTACTAGATGACGGAGCAACGCTGGTTCAAACCGATGGGGGGATTTCGCTTTACTGGAAGCTAGCAGGAAACAAGCTCTATTTGGCGACCGAAGATGCGGGTGAGGGAGCCGATGTCTTCATCTATTTAGCCCAAACACCTGGGGAACTCATCGCTGCCAATTGGGGTAAAGCAGGGCAGATCGCTGCATGGGATGCCTTCTTAGCCGACGAAAACGACAATGATTACGAAGGTTGGTTTGACAACGAAGGCGCTGTCGAAACGACAACCGGACCAAACGGTGGTATGCTCGAAGGCGTTATTGACCTAGTCGATGAGTTCGGTAGCTTGCCTGAAGAAATTCGCGTTGCAGTTGCCCATTATGCTTCGGTAGAAGGGGGGATTTTGCTTGGGCTGCTCTCGGAAATTACCGCGAACGGTTCGATTGAAGCCAACGAGTACTTAACCCTCACCTTATCATCGTCACTCATTGGTGATTACAATGGTGACGGAATGGTTGATGCAGCCGACTATACTGTCTGGCGAGATTCGTTCGACTCAACAACCAACCTTGCAGCCGACGGCGATAACGATGGCCGCGTGGACTTCGATGACTACACGCTTTGGCGTGACAATTATGGCCAAACGATTGCTTCTTCTGCTTCAACGGAAACCGTTAACACGGTTCCCGAGCCAAGATCGCTACTGATGGTCGGCTTAGCTTTTGCTACTTATCTATCAAGACGAAGTAAGTAGGTAGCAAAGCTTAGCGATTGATTACCGGTGGTAGTAATCGTGGAAAGCTCGGCGTTGCACTCGTTGGCATCTCTTCGGTGTTTTCAATAGCTGGTTCCGTCACGTTAGCGGGAGCTTGTGCGACGTAAGGGGCCGAGCTCGCCGCCGCTGGTGCTGCGTTGCTAGGCATCAACTTAGCAAGCATTTGATGGGCTGCGGCTAGATTCGTATCGTATGCCAATGCTTCTTGGAACGCAGCGACAGCTTCTTCGTTTTTACCACGATTACTCAATAAATGACCCAAGTTATAGCTTGCCGTTGCAGGTGGGTAAGCGGCCATCAAGTGTGATTTTGCATCTTGATATAGCCCCATCTCAACCAGTACCGTCGCAATGTTGTTACGATAGAGAGGTTTCTCAGGTCGCATGCTAATAGCTTGCATAAATGTCGTCGCCGAACTGTCGAGTTCACCCTGACGTGCTAAGCATAGTGCCAGGTCGTTGACAGCCGCAGCGCTCGTAGGATCGGCTTCAATCGCTAAACGATACAATCGCTCAGCTTCGCCGAGTGTTCCTTGTCGATCAGCTTCATGACCTTGTTCTCGTAGTGCCCTAGCATTGGAAATTTGAGCAGGATTCGTAGCAACGACAGGTGCCTCTGAATACGTGGGCAGACTTTGATTTAAGATTGCTTCACGTGGAATTGTTTTGCTGGAAATTCGGTTCGACTTAGAGTGGCTTGCTACTTCAGGCGGTAGGTAGGCAACTTTTGGAGACTGCTGTTGCGGGCCAAATTGCTGTGGTATTTGATTAACTAACTCCGGCGCAGTTGGCGTATCGAGTGTTGGATTGACAACATCGCTTGGCTTGTTGCCTATCCATTTTGTTAGCCACCCCATTTTGCTTGGAGTACTCTGCGATGAGATATTGGCTTGTGCGATAGGTTCGTGCGGTACCGATTGCAGCATCGACATCGGCGCACTTATCGTCAGACTGCTAATAGCTGATGCCGTGACAAAAGCAAAAGTTTTCAAGATAGGTCGCACGGTAATCCCCCCGGATAGTTCCGCCAGCACAGAGTTGGTAAGTATTTTAGATAATCGCTTATCTAATTCCCATTCGTGTAAGTATCTTCAGGCAGCGCAGGAACGGGCATATTTTCACGGAAAGTCGTATTAACAAAGTTAACCGTCGTTGCAGGTCGGCCGTCAGAAACGATATGCGTCTCTTGAATGCTTGCTTGACTTCCGTCACGTAAAACCTTCGCAGCAAATTGATTTGCAGTTTCGATCCGTGTTTGTGTTAGCTCTTCTTGCAGTGAGCGCTCGATGAAGACTTGGCGATGTTGAACAGGTGGTTGCGTTAAGATCCACTGAACACGTAACTTTCCTGCTTCCGTCAACTTAGTGCAGTCTTCGTTAAAGTGATGCCGCCCTAACAAGTTCTGTTTACGCCACCCATTTTCGATCATCACATCGAAGGGGGCATGGGCATTCATTCGATCCTGAGCAACGTACCTTTTAGGCCATTCACTATTTTCCCGCCGCCCATTTTCGAGTTCGCAGTAAAATGCATCCAGCCAGAAGGCACCGGTCGGCATTGCCACCAATAGACTAAAGACAATTGCCACGGTGGATAATAGCTTCCTTGCCATGTTCCCTTTCGCTCCTTCATTGGGCCACTGCGCTGTAACCACAGTCATTCGGACTGTCGGTCAACGATAAAACGAGTGCGCAGCGATCGAATCCTCATGCTGGTTATCGACGTGTTATGTCCGTTGGCTACGGAACTTATCGAATGACCAGCAAGGACTTCCTAGCTTGCCCAAGTTCATTCTTGCGTTGCTAGCATCAATGAATGAAATGCTAGCAACTATTTTGCAGGCTCAGTTACCGCCATTCATTGCGGGGAACATATCGTTCACCATCCTGATAGCAGCAGGGCCTACAAGCACAACAAAAATTGCAGGGAAGATAAAGATAACCAGCGGGAAAATTAACTTGACTGCTGTCTTAGCTGCCTTTTCTTCCGCCATTTGGCTGCGACGGGTCCGCATCGAGTCACTTTGTACGCGCAACGCCTGCGCAACGCTCGAGCCAAATTTGTCCGCCTGGATTAGAATCGCACTAAGGGCCTTTAGGTCATCGACTCCCGTACGCTGCCCAAGCTCGTGCAAGACGGTATTACGTGGCGAACCCATTTGTAATTGCAAATTACAGAGCCCGAATTCTTCCGCTAAAACTTGGTACGATTTGCGCATCTCTTCACTCACCTTACGCATCGCTTGGTCGAGGCCAAGGCCTGCTTCGACACAAACAACCATCAAGTCAAGGGCATCGGGTAGACCGTAGAAGATTTG
>CAYGQU010000118.1:5717-7795 GCA_964352045.1 uncultured Planctomycetaceae bacterium | reverse complement strand
GATTGCCCCTTCAAGGCCTGCCGACGCTTTTACTCTGGCAAAAAGATCGCGATTTTGGCGACGGTACTTTAGCCCCGCATCGCCAAGCAGTTCGCTTGCAAGATCGGCCAATCGGCCTTTGCTGGGGACACCAATTCGGAGTGGTTCGGTCATCAATCGTCGCTTTATATCGTGCTAATTCGTAGGAAGGGGCTTGTGCAAGGTGTTGGGTAGCAAAGTCTATTCAGGCGGTTTCGGTTGACGGCTCGCCTTCTCGGTTAATCCAGAGACACCAAAACGGCGCGCAAGTTCGGACTCGACTTCCGATAGCTCAACGCCACGCCACCGCATGAGGACCAAAGTATGGTAAAGCAGATCGCCAGCTTCATAAATGAAGTGCGTTCGGCCCGCATCCCCCTCTTCGGTAGCAGCTTCGACCAATTCACCCGCCTCTTCGGTAACCTTAGGCCCGATCTTCTCCGCACCGCCAGTAAGCAGCTTCGCGGTATACGACTTCTCAACAGACCCTTGGGCCAATTGGTTGGCTCGGTCGCGAATGGTCGCTTCGAGTTGATCGAGGGGTCGGAGGGTACTCATGATAAACGCTCAGGCGTCAGGAAAGATGATTATTGGTTAGCTAACCGCGACGAGAGCTAAGTGATAGGTCGGGTTTTTGGAACCTGGGCACCTACCGGCCCCGGCCTGGGGACGTAACAATACAGGCTCGAATCCACCAGCTTAAACCGCCGCCTTGGCTGTTGGAACCCTTTGCTACCCCAATCTTCGCTTCCAATAGGTACTACGATCCGCATAGATGGCCTCTTCGCCCCCGTTACTGACCGAGTCTGACTGCTGGTGTTTGGCCGGCGCTACTGCTGTCGGCAAGACCCAAACGGCCCTCTCGCTTGCCAAACAACTCGATGCCGAGATCATTTCGCTCGACTCGATGGCAGTCTACCGGGGCATGGACATCGGCACGGCCAAGCCAACCCCCGAACAACAAAAACAGGCCCGCACCCATCTGATCAATCTCCGCGACCCGGACGAAGAATTCAGCGTTGCCGAGTACCTGACCGAGGCTCAGCGGGCCGTGGCCGACATCCGTTCGCGAGGCAAGAAGTCACTCTTTGTTGGTGGCACACCGATGTATCTCAAGTGCTTGCTTCGTGGTTTGTTCGAAGGGCCGAGCGCTGTGCCTGGACTACGCCAAGAGATAGAAGCCGAGCTTGAAGGAGTCGGCGCGCCGGTGATGCATGAACGACTCACGCTCGTCGATCCACTTGCCGCCTCGAACATTCATCCGAACGATGCTCGACGGATAGTACGAGCGCTCGAAGTCTATCGTTCGACCGGCGAACCGATCAGTCATCAGCAGATGGAATTTGAAGACCCCGTGCCTGCCGAATCGTGCCGTGTGTTTGTCTTGCGACGTGAGCGCGAAGAACAACACGCTCGCATTGAACAACGGGTTGATCAAATGATTGCCGAGGGGTTAATCAATGAAGTCCGTGACTTAACCGCCGATGGCAAACAGCTGGGGCGTAGCGCAAGCCAAGCGGTCGGCTATAGCGAAGTGCTCAACTATCTTGCCGACAAGCACGACCTGGCGGAGACGACTGACTTGATTAAAACCCGCACACGCCGTTTTGCAAAACGACAAGGGACTTGGTTCCGTGGGTTGGAAGAGTGTCGGTTTGTTGATCTAACGGGTGATGATGACGCCGAAGGAATCGTTGAGCGGATTGTTGGGATGGTTGGGTAACGAAAAAGAGAGGATCTCAACGAGACCCTCTCAAAGATTAGCAATTCTAATCCCATGTCTTTTTCACTCAGCTTAACACTTCCATATCTAAGCCAAACTAAGCTAGCAATAAGCCTAGTAAAGTAGCTGGTTCTGAGCCCAATCGAGGTTGTCTTAGATGGAACCCTAACGGCGGCAGGTTCACCTACCTTGCTACGCACGGCGGCGGCTGGCGAACTTTGCTAGGCTGGCGAGCGTTTGCTTGGTTTCGCCATCTTCCAGAAAAGCTATGTCTTCGATCGCACGGTCGGCGAATTCGATTGCTTTCTTTTGGGCGTACGCAATGCCGCCGACGGCA
>CAYGQU010000118.1:1853-5707 GCA_964352045.1 uncultured Planctomycetaceae bacterium | reverse complement strand
GGTCGGATTGGTAAGCCAATCTTCGAGCGAATTGCGGGGGCCGTTTACTAAACTGTCTCGGGTATAGATAAGTGGTAGTGTAATCTTTTGCTTGGCGAGATCGGCACCGGTTGTTTTGCCTGTCTCGGCTTCATTGCCAAGGAAGTCGAGCAAGTCATCGGCAATTTGGAACGCCATGCCGAGATTGCGTCCGAACGAAGCCAATCGCTTGCACGCTTCTTCGCTGGCACCGGCGTAACGTGCGCCGAGTTCGCAACAGCAGGCGCAGAGTTCGGCCGTTTTGCCGTCGATGATTTCGTAATAGGCTTCTGACGATAGGGTAAGGTCCCCCTCGGCAAGGGTTTGGCGCAGTTCGCCATGGCACACGCGGTTCGTTGATTTGCCAATCAGGCGGCAAGCTTCGGAACCATCGAGCGTAGAAGCATACTCTTCATCGCCCGCGGTGCTTGCCAAATAAAACGCATGCGAGAAGAGAAAATCACCAAGCAGGACGCTTGTTTCATTTCCCCACCGGGCGTTCACGGTATCAACATGACGACGTAGGTCTGCTTCGTCGAGCACATCGTCGTGTACCAGTGTGGCTGTGTGGATCATCTCGACCACAACGCCGAGCAATGCATGAACGGGGGCAATTTTGCCAACCGCTTGAGCGGTTAGGAGAACCAAGGCAGGCCGAAGTCGTTTTCCACCGAGTCGGTAACCGTGGCGAATGACGCGATCAACATTAGGATCTTGGCTTGATAGCTCTTGCTGTAAACGGGCTTCGATTTTTTTGAGCTGATCTTGAATCGGTGCGAACAAAGCAGCAACTTCGGTTGCCGTTACGCTGGTATCCGACGAGGGCTTTGCGATAAGCGATTGTACAGCTTGTTTGTCAGAGTCAGATGGCATGGCTGCGGATTCAACGAGTCGAAGCTGAGAATCTTATAAGGCACCTAGTTTAGCGCGAAACGGCAAAGAAAGTTAGCGGGGGATTCCAAGAATATCTTTACCGGGCGGATTTGTCGCACCCCCGCCGAGATCGGCACCCTCTGCAAATCATATTTCGGTGAATTTGAACCTTGAGATGCCACAAACGGCCAAAAATCAGGCCTTATGGCGATCTGATGGGAGCGGTACCTATAAAAAGAAAGGCCTGTCCAGAAGAGACAGGCCTTTCTTGATTTAAGAGGGGATCAGCTCGCAGGGCTGGGATTGCCCTGCATGCTTCCGTCGCCTCCTGCAACGGTTCCCCAACGCTATAGACTCTGTCGATGTTTTTTATGGCTCGACAGTTTGGAAGCCACCGCCTTCAGAACCAGAAGTTACTCAAACGAGTTCCTTCTTCGCTCCGATTAATGTTCGCAATCGCTCTGCGAGCAAAGCTGCGTCGAACGGCTTCTTGAACGTCTCGTTGATCGTTGACCGATCGAAGCTCATTGATGAGCCATCGTCTGGTAGTAGGGCGATCAAAATGGTTTCGGTAAAGTCGGTGTTGCGACGCAGATTTTGGCAAATCTGAAGCGCTTCGACATGACCGATCGAGAAGTCGCAGATAATGCAGTCCGGGTGGAAGCTCTCGGCTTGGATGCCAGCTTCAAAACCACTTGCAGCGGTTTGGGTGCGGAATGCTTTCTCAGCGGGTAGTTCTCGCTTGAGGTTTTCGATCAGGACTTGGTCCTGTGCAACGATGAGCACTTTTGCCATCGCTTCATCTTCGAGGTCTCCCAAAGGCATACCATGCTCTTTGAGGAACTTAATTAGGTATTCGCGAGGAATACGGCGATCTTGCGATCCAGGAATTCGGTAGCCTTTAAGGCGCCCTGAATCGAACCATTTACTTACGGTGCGCGGGGCAACCTTGCAGATCTTGGCGACCTGACCCGTCGTGAAGACCTTCATAGGGCTCTCCAATTCTCATTGCAGTGTCTTACTTGTCGCAACAACGGGCCACTGGGTCTTGGTCCAAATGTTGCGGTCTACCCCTCGCGTACACGCGCCGCCGATTAAAGCGATCAATCCCTGTGCTGACGGTTATCCGCTTGCACGCGTCTGGGTTGGGGTCCGTTAACTTTGTCTTATGTCTGGTTTGGGTCAGGTCCTTCTGATCCGCTCCTTCGTACAGATTGCATCGGCTACGAACGTCGTTTGGGTTTGGTCAATGCTGCCACTCAGGTAAGAGGTTTAGAAAACCATCTCTTACAATCGGAACAACCATTACAAACCCCGCAAAATCCGCAAACAAACACAAGCTGTATGCAGCTGACACGGTGGAGAGGCCTTTAAGGCGAGGGGAACACTGCAACACTTTGCTTGCAACCACCGTACAACTCGAACCTCGAAACCAATCACTAGGATTAGCCTCAAAATCAAAACGTACCGAGGACGCAAGCATCGCAGTCCTTGGACGGATTAAGGCAGGTGCCCCCCCGCTTTGTGTTCCCCGAGGCCCCGGCTTGGCTCTTACGGAGTTGACATCTTCCTGAAAGAAGCTTTCAACCGATTCGTAAACTGAGTTCTGCCGGACAGGGAACAACCCATCCAATACCTATCTTCGTTAGAATGTGTTCATAACTTTAGCGAAGCAGTCGAGATCATGCGGCACGGCGCTGATTATTTTGCCCGTCATTCGCATCTGAAGCACGTTTTAGTGCGTTTGGCCGAATGTGGCCCTCCTCAGAAACATCTTCAAAACGGACAGAAACCTGCTTCGACACGCCCGATTCTTGCATCGTAACGCCGTAAAGCGTGTCGGCACCGGTCATGGTTCGTTTCGAGTGAGTAATCACAATGAATTGTGTCGCGACTAGGAACTCG
This sequence comes from uncultured Planctomycetaceae bacterium, assembly GCA_964352045.1. Lineage (GTDB taxonomy): Bacteria > Planctomycetota > Planctomycetia > Pirellulales > Lacipirellulaceae > CAYGQU01. The sequence goes on along the minus strand of CAYGQU010000118.1, from coordinate 2,911 downwards.
TTTAATACGCCAGTAAACCGACCAATGTTCGCTTCGTCGAGCGCCGCATCGACTTCGTCTAAAATACAGAAGGGGCTTGGCTTGCTGCGGAAAAGCGCCATCAGCAAGGCGACGCAAGTCATCGTCTTTTCGCCCCCTGATAGCAGTGACAAACTGCGTAGTTCTTTACCCGGTGGGCAGGCAACGATTTCTACCCCACTTTCGAGCGGATCATCACTTTCTTCGTTGACCATGATCAGATCAGCCTGTCCACCACCGAACATTCGTTGGAACAACTCTTGAAAATGACCCCTAATGACTTCAAAGCTAGCAAGATACAGTTCGCGACTATCTTTGTTGATACGAGACATAAGCCTTAGCAACGAAGTCTTTGCTTGGCTAAGGTCTTTGTACTGATTTGATAGTTGCTCGAATCGGGTCTCGAGGTCATCCAATTCTTCGAGCGATTCAAGATTGATCGAACCAACCGAATCGACATGCTTCTTAAGAGATTCAATTTCGCGTCTTAAAGCAGACCGATCTATCTCGGCATTTGCTTCATTTTCTTTACCGACAACGGCTTGGCTCAGATACTTAGTAAGATCGATACCATGATCGCGGAGTCGTTCGTGTAAGGTACGCAACTCGGTTTCGACCTGCTGGCGTCGTAATTCAACCTGCGCTACGCGACCCAGTAGTTCTTCTGCTTCGGTCCGATTCTCTTTCACGGCTTGATTTAATGCACGCCGACGCTGGCGATCTTTGCCTGTGCAGGACGCTGCTATTGCCTGTTTCTTCGTCCATGTTTCGTAGGCAATCTCTAGACTAGCAAGACGAGAAGTTGCCTGTAATTGAGTCCGCTCGCTTTCGGACAAGCGATCGTTCTGCTTTTGTATAAGTGATTCTTGCTCACTAATCGCTTGTTCTGCCTCCAAACCAATTCGGTTTGTTGGGCTCGATTGCTTGCGGAGTGACGTGAGTAATACATGATGCCGTTCGGCAGCGGCCCGAAGTTCGACCTGGCGTGCTAGCTCGGCAGCAAGCGTTCGCTCGACTGCGGCACGTTGTTTTTCGACAAG
>CAYGQU010000118.1:374-1843 GCA_964352045.1 uncultured Planctomycetaceae bacterium | reverse complement strand
TCTCGATAGCTTCGGTGCTGGCAGATAGTTTGCGAGCCGAGGAAGATTCCGTCGCTGAGTTGAGCTCGAGTAGCTTAGCATTCTGCTGCTCGATTTTCGTTTGCCGTGTGGCGTAGGCTTTGTCGTTTTGTCGCAATCGTTCTTCTAAAGTTGCTGATTTCTTTTGTAATTCATGGAGTAGACTCTTCTTCTTTGCCAACTCTTCAGATGCAGTTCGTAACTTAACTTGATTCACGTCGATAGAATTTTCTATTTTTTCAAGTTTAGTTCGAGTAAGTTCAACCTGTTTCGTGGCTTTTGTGAGCATTTCACGCAGTGAGCTTGCTTTACGGCGACGGGTCAAAACGCCTTCGTTGTCCTGATGCGGACCAACGACGATCGTGCCATCATCGCCGATGACCTCGCCCGCATAGGTTACAAACGTCAGGCCACGACCAATGGTTTTGGCGAGGCGCGTTGCTGTTTCGAGCCGATCAACAAACCAAGTACGTCCCAAAAGCCTAAGCAATAACGCCTCGAAGCGAGGTTCCGACTCGACGAAATCAGAAGCTCGTCCCATAACGCCAACCTCACCCGACAGGTCAATACGATCAACGGCCGTGGGATGAAGCGAACCATCAAGTCGTTGAAAACTCGCCCGGGTCTTAAGTTCTTGGGTTTGGTTTTCGATGGCTGCGATGAGCGCATCACCCGAATCAACCACGACATGATTCGTTCGGCCGCCGAGTGCCGCCTCGACCATACCGGCAAGATCGACATCAACGTGTAATAAGTCGGCAACAAGCCCATAAACCTGGGGCGTTATGCTAGTCGGATGGTTGTCTGCTGCTAGCAGAGACCTAACATCTTGATTCAAATCGACGAGTCGCTGATCCTCTGCCGCCAAGATCTCTAGCCGGTGCCGCATGGCAAGCAGCTCGGCTTGTCCAGTGGTTAGTTGTTGGCGAGTCTCATTGAGCACAGTCTGATCGGAGTGGCAAACTTGTTCTAGATCCTGAAGTTCAACGCTAGTTAGATTGATCGATTCTTCTAGCGCGTTTTGCTCTTTCAAGAAGGTCGCAAGCTCTTGCCGAGTCGGTTCGAGATCGGAACTACCATGGTGTGTTTCTTCTTCTAGGCTGGCTAGCAATTGCTTGGTTGCTCGCAAATGCTCGAGCATGCGTTGATGATCTGCCTCAGTCTGTTTCGCTAAATTGTTCGCTTTTTCTTCTTGAAGACGTCCTTCAGCTATTTGTTTGTGGTATTTTTCCAACTGATCGGTTAAGTCATCGACCAGCGCGGTCGTTTCAGCAAGAGCAAGATCACAGGCCTTGGCAGCCTTTTCGGTTGTTGTCAGCGCTTCGTGCTCGCCTGACTCGACCGATTCTACATGTTGTTGTCTTAATTCAACGAGTCGTTTGCGAGCTAATTCGATTTCGTGCTGCAATTCTTGAGTGCGAATCTGCTCGTGTTCGTAGGTAGTTCGATCC
>CAYGQU010000118.1:0-364 GCA_964352045.1 uncultured Planctomycetaceae bacterium | reverse complement strand
CTTTTTCTGCTTCTCGCAAATCGGCTTGAGCTTGGTCGCCTTGCTGCTCGTCGTTAGCAATGCTCGCTTCTTGCTTTGCGATCAGCTGCTTGGTTTCGGCAAGCTGTCCGCCGAGAAGTCGTTGCTGGTCGTCGAGTCGACGTTTTTCTACAAGCAAGGCTTGTTGGTCTGCTATGCCAAGTTGCGTGCGAGCTTCGGTCAGCCGGGCGGCATGTTCGCGATACTTCTGGGCTTTACCAGCTTGCGACCGAACTCGGCGCAAGCGTGATTCCACTTCATCGACGATATCAGAAAGCCTTAGTAGGTTTTGTTCGACCCGTTCGAGTCGTTTCGAGGCTTCCCGTTTTTTGATACGAAAACGACT
>CAYGQU010000117.1:0-7887 GCA_964352045.1 uncultured Planctomycetaceae bacterium | reverse complement strand
CTCATGCGATATTGAAAGCCCTCATGCGATATTGAAAGCTAAGCCCAATCGAGGCCCGTTTCATGCTTAACGCGTTGCTCGAACTCGCCAAGTAAGCCACCTACAACGTCCCACCCTTCGGCTCGACGGACTTCAATATCTCCCTCAGGATTGATCCGCACGATCGTTCGGTCCCCGACTCCAGCAGCTTCTAAATCCTCGTGGTGTAGTTCGTCTTCCACCAGCAAGCGATCAAGCGTTTTGCCAGTCATTTCAATAAAAGGCATGAAGTTTCCCTGACGAGGTTGTTGCTACCTAGTGAGCAAATAAAAAAAGAAAAGTGACAGTTTAAGTTTAATTGTAACGCAAAGTTAGAGATCGAATAGCGTGACTCAAATTTACCGGCTTATAGCTTCCAGTCAGGTGCAATCGCACGGACTTTTTCGGTAAACTCCAAAAGCTGTTCGATCGTAAGCTGCTCGGTTCGGGTATCTGCAGAAAATTCCATGCTACTTAAAAGTTGATCAACTTGTTCTTTTGAAGCATGACGCTTCAGTGCCGAGGCAACATTTGCACGCAAAAACTTCCTGCGATGCAGGAAAAGTGATTTTACCATTTGGTGAAAGTATTTCAGATCAGGAATTTGAGCACGTCGCGTGGGATCGAGTACGATCTTAACAATTGCTGAATAGACTTTCGGAGGTGGCCAAAAGACTTTGGGCGACATCACCCGTACAACTTCGGCTGTTGCTTGGCTTTGCATCCAGACGCTCAGAGCGCCATAGTCTTTGCTCCATGGCTTAGCGACGATTCGGTCTCCTAGTTCTTTTTGAATCGTAGCCACCATTGTATGGGGCGTGTGCTCACAAAGAAGTAGATTCGATAGAACCGGCGTTGCAATATTATAGGGTAAATTCGCTACTAATTTGAAACGACTGTCAGGGATGGATGCTAGTGCTTTGCCTACCGTTTCCATCACCTCGGGTGCAAATGTATTTTTGTTCTTGAGGGCATCGCAGCCGAGTTGAGTGACGTTGTCGTATTGAAGAAGTTCTTCACTAGCTAGTTCATAAAGATTTGCATCAATTTCTACGGTAACAACATGTCCCGCCTTAGGAGCCATGAGGGTTGTAAGCGAACCAGTGCCAGTTCCTACTTCGAGTACGACATCTTTTGGCCCCAAGTCAGCTGAATCGACAATCATATTGACGAGGTTAAGGTCGATAAGAAAGTTTTGACCATGCCGTGAAGCAGGCTCAACCCCAATCTCTCGGAGCCGACTCATTAAGAAGGATTTTGTTTGACGTGGTGGCATCGCACTTAGGTTGTTAATCGTTTCGAGTGCGGAAATTCGCATGATAAATTCAGGAGCACATCGGCTGATGGATCTAGGCAGAAAAAGCTAAATCGCCTCTTCCCCCCGTTCGCCGGTACGGATCCGGATACAATCATCCATGGGTAAAACAAAGATTTTTCCATCGCCAATCTCACCTGCTTCGCCCGATCGGCCCCCTTTGATGATAGCGCTTACTGTGGGTTCGACAAACTCATCATTCACGGCAATTTGGAGTTGCACCTTGCGTAGTAGGTTCATCGTGATTTCCGAACCACGGTATAGCTCCGTTTGTCCCTTTTGGCGGCCAAAACCTTGGACATCCATAATTGTCAGACGTACGACTTCCACTTCGGAAAGGGCTGTCTTAACTTCTTCAAGTTTACTTGGCTGGATGATAGCGATAATCAGTTTCATAGGAGTCTTCGTTCCGACAATCCGTTGATACAAAGTTACTTTGATCGAGTTGCTCAGCGTCGTGTAAACAACTTCCGAAAAGTGTTTTATTGTGGAGGTATCTGCCTCCTATCTTATCCTGGAGAGACCCCCTCCATAAGCGGGGGATAAGGTCACAAATGGCTAACTTGTCACTTGGGCTACCACCATTTTTGTAGGCGATTCGAGAAGAAACACTTAGGGCAAACGAGCTGAACACAGGCTGTCGCAACATTCACAGGTCGGCAAATGAAAAAGAGCCAGGATCCCTCGGCCCAGCAGAGTCAGGCGGTAACCCCACTGGACCGAGATCGGATCACAGGCTCAATTTAGCTGGTCATCAAATACCCAGTGCGCAAGGCCCTAAGATTTCCAGTGCGTCGATTTCTAGTGCATCTAGGGACTAAAATTGGTGATGAAAAAGGATAGGAGGTTCCTGGTATACCTAGAGAGAAAACACGAGTGCCCGAATCTTTGTCTGCAATCGCTGTGCCGATTTTTATCTTTGAACCTAGTTTGGGCAATTTCAACACTATAGGAGAGTCGAAATGACCAACAGTTGCCCTAATCTAATGTATTCGTCAAGAGAATTAAGAAAAAGTCTGTTGCTCAATGCACGAGAAAGCGGCAGGGAGTTCTCATAAAACTGGCAACCTGTTGATTGCTAACAGGCCAATGACCTTAGCATTTCACCAATAAATCAAGGCCTATAAAGCCATCATGCGCTATGCCGAGCATAGGCTGCGCTGTGGCTGGCTGTATCTAATAGCTAGGCACGCTAGCCTGAGCATTAGTCGCTATGAGGTAAGATGAGGTTTGTAGTAGGAACCTACTGATGACTTTATGAAGATAACCTTATCAATATGGCCAGTTTTATCCCCTACAAGTTTCTTAAGACGTTGCTGGCATCGGAATTATCAATGAAACATCAACAATCTATTCTTCCTATTTTAACTTTCCTGTTCGCTCTCCTGGTTGGCAATGTCCAGCTAGCGATGTCGGAAGATAAGCCTGACGTCCCTCCTGGCCCCCCCCCAGCGCCTCAGGTGGCCCGAGAATTTCGTGCAGCCTGGATTGCAACGGTTGCCAATATTGATTGGCCTTCGAAGCCCGGATTGAGTGAAGCAGATCAAAAAGCCGAACTAACCAACATCATGGAGTTGGCAGCCAAGCTAAAACTCAATGCCGTTGTTTTCCAGGTACGGCCTGCTTGCGATGCAATCTACAAGTCGAAACTCGAACCTTGGTCTGAATTTCTGAGTGGAGAGCAAGGCGTTGGGCCCAAAACCTATGACCCTCTCGAATTTATTTGTGAAGAAGGTTTCAGGTTAGGCATTGAGATCCACGCTTGGTTTAATCCCTATCGCGCGATTCACTCTTCGGCTAAAAGCAAGCTTTCTAAGGAGCATATTAGCAAGAAAAATCCGGCGGTTGTAAAGACCTATGGTAATTACGGTTGGCTCGATCCGGGTGAACAAGCCGCGGTCGAACATACGCAAAAAGTCGTGCTAGATGTTGTCAAACGGTACGACATTGCTGGTGTTCATTTTGACGATTATTTCTATCCTTACCCTATCACGGAAAAGAATGCCGATGGCAAAGAGGTGCCTGTCCCTTTTCCCGACGACGCCAGTTGGAATACTTATCTAAAAAAGACCCCCTCTGCTGAGCATCTTAGCCGAGACGATTGGCGGCGTGAAAACGTCAACCAATTCATAGAGAGCATCGGCAAAAAAATCCACGAAGTGAAGCCGCACGTTCGATTTGGCGTGAGCCCTTTCGGTATTTACAGACCAGGATATCCTAAAACGATCCAAGGTTTCGATCAGTACGACAAGCTTTATGCCGACGCCAAGCTTTGGTTAGAAAAAGGTTGGGTCGATTACTTTTCTCCCCAATTGTATTGGCCTATCGATCAAAAGCCACAGAGTTTTCCAGTGTTGTTGAATTGGTGGTCGGAGCACAATCCCAAAGAACGCCACTTATGGCCCGGTTTGTATACTTCAAAAGTCAAGATCGGGAATCCCCCTTGGGAAACGCGAGAGATCATTAATCAAATCGTAACTACGCGTGAGCAGCGAGGAGCGAGTGGTCATATCCATTTCAGCATGAAAGCACTTACGCAAGACTACAACGGCATTGATGAAGTGCTTGGCAAAACTGTCTATGCTGATTACGCCTTGGTGCCGGCGACTCCTTGGTTGGCGAATGCCGATGAGAAAACCCTCGAAGCTCCCTTGCTGAAATTGCTTGAATCAGGCGGATGTCGGATAAGGTTAAACAGCCAGGATCGCCGTTCAGATGCGAGTTGGTGGGTCGTCCACACCCTACACGAAGAGCAATGGAAGACCGTTGTCTTACCAATATCACAAGAAAATTATAAACCTTTGTCCGATTCTCAAGGGAATCCGCCGCTGAAAATTGTTGTGAATGCTGTCGATGAGCTGGGACGTGAGGGCATGCGGGCCGAGTTATCACTCGTAAAGTAAATTTACCAGTTTTGGTGTTACTGCTAAGTAACATCATTCATTGCGAATAGGACCATTGTGGCGGAACCAACCGAAGACGTTAAAACTGAATCGCAAATAAGCCAACCGAGTCGTAGCGATCGGTTGGCTGCGTGGAGCTGGATTCCGACGCTTTATTTTACTTCAGGCATGCCCTATGTCGTGGTCGCTACTCTCTCGGCTGTCATGTACAAAAACATGGGAGTTTCAAATGCTGATGTAACGGCGTACACAAGTGACTTGCTCTGGCCATGGGTGATAAAACCTTTTTGGAGCCCTTTGGTAGATCTGATTGGAACTCAGCGTCGCTGGACTGTGGCGATGCAGGCACTTATTGCCATAGGACTACTCGTTACCGCTTGGTTTATCCCAACAGGTAATTTTCTGGTTGGCACGCTCGCCTCTTTTTGGATCTTAGCCATTGCATCGGCAACGCACGACATTGCTGCCGACGGTTTTTACATGGTAAGCATGAATGAACGTGATCAAGCATGGTTCGTTGGCATACGAAGTTCCTTCTGGCGTCTTGCCATGATCGTGGGCTCAGGAGTATTAGTCTTTCTTGTTGGAATGCTTAACACCTCTTGGGATGGAGCAAGTTACGGTCTGGGCCTTGTTGAATTCAATCTTCCAATCGAGAAGGCTTGGTATTACGTCTTCACAGGACTCTCAGCATTCTTCGCTGTGGTAGCCATCTACCATCAGTTAATGCTCCCTCGGCCTGCTACGGTTCATAAAGCCAGCTTGAAATCGGTCGGCGATCTTTCCCGACAATTCCTTTTGACGTTTGGCACGTTTTTTCAAAAGAAAGGTATTATCCTTTCTCTGGCTTACTTGCTGGTTTACCGATTCAGCGAAGCACAGTTAGCGAAAATGAAAGCTCTGTTTTTGTTGGATCCTACCGTCGAAGGAGGGCTTGGCCTCACGAATCAACAGTTGGGAATCTTAGACGGAACGATTGGGGTCATCCTCTTAACGCTTGGGGGCATTGTTGGCGGAATCATCGTGGCACGCGATGGTTTGCGACGATGGATTTTTCCAATGGCGATTGCCATTAATTTGCCAAATGCTGCCTATGCCTATCTCGCATGGGCTCAGCCCGATTCGATTTGGCAAATTGGAACGGCGGTTGCAATCGAACAGTTTGGCTATGGCTTCGGTTTTGCCGGCTACATGCTTTATATGCTCTACCTGGCGCGGGGCGAGCATCAAACGGCCCACTATGCGATATGTACGGGGTTCATGACCTTAGGTTACATGCTGCCCGGTCGCTTCTCAGGAGCAATCCAAGAGTCCGTCGGTTATGAGAATTTCTTCCTGTGGGTCCTTATCGCTACGATACCGAGCCTGATCGTTACGCTGCTTGCCCCATTGCAAGATGAATCAACATCCCTTAATACCGCTGCCTGATTCTATTCACATGCCAAAACTTGCTATAGATCGTGTTTTACGCCCAACATTGCTGGAAGATAAACTCGCGCAGCTAATTATGATCCGGATCGGATCCAACCTACCGCCGATTCTTCGTGTCGATCAAGATGAACAGCGTGTAGCAACCATGTTAGAAAGTTGCCCTGTTGGTGGGCTAATGCTTTTCAATGGAGTTTGGCCTTCAGCCCGTGATACGCTGGATGCACTTCAAGCGTCGAGCAAAATTCCACTGCTCGTAGCTTCCGACATCGAGCGTGGCGCCGGCCAGCAAGTGGCTGGACTGACGCTATTTCCGCATCAACGGGCGTTTGTTCATCTTGAGGACCGTGAGCAAAAAATCATAGCCTTTTGTCAACGAACAGCTCATGAAGCCCAAGCTACCGGCATTCATATAACATTCGGCCCAGTAGCCGATACGAATACCAATCCACGCAATCCGATTATTGCGACGCGTGCATTTGGCAATTTGCCTGAAATCGCCGCACAGTTGTCGGCATGCTATGTCAGGGCAGCTGAAGAAGCGGACCTGCTCACCACGGCAAAGCATTTTCCTGGCCATGGCGATACGCAACAAGATTCTCACGACGCCATGCCCGTAGTCGATCGTTCACTCGAAGAGCTTCAACATCGCGAGCTTGTTCCCTTTCAGGCAGCTATCGAAGCGGGCTGTTCGCTGATTATGACGGCCCATGTTGAGTATCCATCGCTCGATCCTTCGGGAACGCCTGCAACTTTATCGAAGCCAATCTTAATTGATCTTTTAAGAGGCGAGCTTGGTTTTCAAGGAGTCGTTACAAGCGACAGCTTGCTCATGGCAGGCGTGCGTGATCGCTTCAAGTCGGAAGGCGAACTTGCCGTTGCAACGCTCAACGCTGGCGTTGATTTATTGCTTGATATCGAAGACCCTATCGCTGCAGTCGCTGCGTTGGTAAGGGCTGTCGATGAGGGAATCCTTTCAATCGAACGAGTTGACGAAGCATTCGACCGAATCTGGCAGCTTAAGCAGAAAGCCTTTGCTGCTGACAAAAAAGTCATAAGAGAAGTTGATCTTCCAGCTGGCCATGCCGAATCAGTTGCAATCGCTAGGCAGGCGACCAAATTGATTGATCATACTGTTCAGGCTAGTTTACCGCTTGATTCAAGCAGGCCGTTAACTGCTCTTTTGTTGAAACCGCACCACCGACCGACCGATCCCCCCGAGCAGCCGCTCGCTGCAGCACTACGCGAGCAGGTTTCCGAACTCGATTATTTTGAAACCGGTCCCGAGCCTGATCCCAATCTTGTCCAGGCGATCCTCGACGCAACGCCTGAACAAGATCCGATTCTAATTGCCATGATCGTCAAGCCCGCCGCTTGGCACGCTTTCGGACTGGTTGAAACACAGGAAAAGATCATTAGGCAGCTTATGGCGTCTCGTACGGTGATTCTTGCTTGTCTTGGCGTTGAAAATGCCCTCGATGACTACCCCGAGGCAGCCATTCGAATCGTGACGTACAGCGACGTCCCTGCGAGCCAGCAAGCCCTTGCCCAGCTGCTTTTTGAGAAAAGCCTCTTAGAATAATAACTGAAAAGTTGCGAATTTTGTGTCTCCTTGGTCGATCTTCGATAGGGAGTCCACACTCCCAATCTTTGGCGCAATTTGCTACCATAGCAAGCCTTATGCGATTTTTCCCACCTGTTACCAAATAAATGGCCATGGCACAATTCGATCCTTTTTCTGCTCGTGATACCTTCGAGGCCCCTGGTTCGTTCGGCAACGAGGGCCCGGTTGGCATTTATCGCCTCTCGAAACTCGAAGAAGCGGGGCTCTGCAAAGTCAATGCCCTCCCCTTCTCGATCCGCGTACTGCTTGAAAGCGTGCTGCGAAATTGTGATGGTTATGTTGTTACCGAAGACGATGTCAAAGCGTTGGCTGCCTGGGTCGAATCGAAAGGAACGGCCAAGGTCGAAGTTCCCTTCAAGCCCGCCCGGGTTGTTCTGCAAGACTTTACTGGCGTTCCTGCCGTGGTCGATCTTGCTGCCATGCGATCGGCCATGCAGCGGCTGGGTGGCGATCCCGCAAAAATCAATCCACTCGTTCCTGCCGACTTGGTGATTGACCATTCGGTGCAGGTGGACCATTTCCTTGGCGATTCAGCCCTCGACCTCAATACCGAGCTCGAATTCTCGCGTAACAAAGAACGCTACGAATTCCTCCGCTGG
>CAYGQU010000116.1:0-7918 GCA_964352045.1 uncultured Planctomycetaceae bacterium | reverse complement strand
CTTGTAAACCGTGTAGGTCTTGGTGCGTTCTTCAGGACGGCACTTGGTGACCGTCACAGTGCGAGTCTTAGTTTCAGGAACACACTTGTAAACCGTGTAGGTCTTGGTGCGTTCTTCGCTACGACACTTGTTGACCGTAACCATGCGGGTACGTTCTTCGGTCGTGGTCTTGCATACGTTGTAGGTGTAAGGAACTTCTTCCGTTACGCACTGGTACGTGGTGCAAGGAACTTCTTTGGTTTCACACGTTGGAACCCAAACCTTCTTGCAAACGGTCTTGGTGCCGCAGCCACAGCTGCCACACGAATCACAACCGCCGCAACCGCCACAGCAAGAGCTGCCACAGCCACCGCAAGCCGAACCACCATGGTGATGATGACCGTGATGATGACCACCAACAGCAACTTCTTCCATTACGGTTTCGTAGTGACCACCACTAACTTGAACCGTCTTCATCGTCGTTACAGGAACGCGCTTGGTGACGGTACGCGAACCAGTCATCGTTTCGGTGTAAGGGACCGAGACGGTGTAGGTTTGCTCAACTTGTTCGGTGTAAGGAACCGAAACGGTGTAGGTCGAAGTCTTTTCTTCAGGAACGCGAGTCATAACCGTGTAGGTTTGCTCGACTTCCTCAGTGTAAGGAACTTGAACCGTGTAGGTTGAAGTCTTCTCTTCAGGAACACGGGTCATAACCGTGTAGGAAACTTCCTTTTGTTCCGTCGTTGGAACCATCACGGTGTAAGTGCTGGTCTTTTCTTCAGGAACACGAGTCATAACCGTGTAGGTTTGAACAACGTCTTCGGTGTAAGGAACCGAAACGGTGTAATCGACCGTCTTGGTTTCGTTGACCTTGTTCATGACGGTGTACTCAACCGTCTTGGTTTGCTGAGAAGGGACCATCACGGTGTAAGTGCGGGTCTTTTCCTCAGTTTGAGGAACGCGATTCATGACCGTGTAGGTCCGTTCGCGTTGCTCGGTCGTGTATTCCGTCGAAGTAACCGTACGCATTTCGGTTACTTGTTGCGGAACGTAAATCGTCTTGGTGACCATCGTTGGGCCACAGCCAGAAGCTGCATCGCCACAACCACAATCACTCACGGCACTGGCACCCGAGCAACCACAATCGCTTGCTGGTGCAGCTTCACAGCCACAATCAGCAGCCGCAGCTTCACAGCCACAGCTTTCACAAGCAAAGGTAGTAACAGGTGCCGCCAGCAGAGCAACTGCCGGCAACAAAAAAAACAAAGAACGCAGCATCAAAGGAGTCCTCCAAGAGAGAAAATAGCCAGTCGTACGTATCTGGCAAATAATAAACGGTCAAAATTTGTGCCTGTTGGGCAAGTTGCCTTCGGTAAACTGCAACGGTTGCCCAGGCAGATTTTATCTCACCCAGAACACCCGTCAAGCAAATGCAGCCTAACTATCCCATTTTATCAATATTTTCTGTGTTTTAGAAAATTCAAGAAGGGGATGAATCCAATCGTAGTGCCAAAGGAGGCGGATAGAATTCAGTTTTAGGGGCTGGTTTTGCTTACGAACAAGTTAGCAAGCTTGCCGAAAAGGCTTCAAACTAAAGTAGATTACTCATCAAGGCTTAACGGGAGATTTCTTAAGATAAGCACAAAAACCTCAAAAACATAGAACAGCCCGATACGGTAAGCCGTATCGGGCTGTTCTATAAAAATAGTCTTGGATCTAAAGTAGCAAAATTGAATTCGCTCAAATCGTTTGAGTTTTACTACTTAATATCGAGCAGTTCGATTGTGAAGATCAACGTCTCGTTCGGGCCAATCGCACCACCAGCACCACGAGCGCCATAGGCAATGTCGGCTGGCAAGTAGACTTCCCACTTGGCTCCAACCTCCATTTGCTGGAGCGCTTCGGTCCAACCGGCAATGACACCACCAACGGGGAACTCAGCAGGTTCCCCACGCTTGTAAGAACTATCGAAGATGGTTCCGTCGATAAGCGTTCCTTCGTAATGACAACGAACCGTGTCGGATCCAAGGGGTGAGTCGCCGTCGCCTGCTTCGATTACTTTGTATTGCAGCCCGGTGGGGGTTTCCATTACTCCCTCTTTCGAGCGATTTTCAGCTAAGAACTTTTGTCCTTTAGCTAGATTCTCAGCCGCTATATCTGCCATCTTTCCTTCTACTTTCTGCTGTAATTCAGTTTGAAAGCGGTCCATGACCGCCATGATTTGTTCGTCGGTTAGTTCGGGGTTTGCATCCGTCAAAGCATCACGCATGCCAGCTACAAAGCCAGCAAAGTCGATTTCAATGCTGTCCGATTTCAGGCGACGGCCATAATCAAGACCCAAACAATAGCCAACTTGCCGTTGAAAATCATCGGCTTGTGGATTTTCGCTAGGGGCGACCGTTTCGCTAGACGCTGCTGGCGAGTCATTTGGTTCGACGGCATCGGATGTTTTCGTAGCAGATTGGGTCACAATAAGAATACCTAATAAGAGTAATGTCGAACAAAGCATCCTTTTGGATACCCTTACCCTGGGCGTTACGGCCTTGGGCAATGAAGCCTTGGGAGCTGGGGCTTTGGGAGGTGGGGTTTGAATGATAGCAGACATGTCGGAATGGTTGGTTTGATGCGGTGGGGTATAGCGGTTAGGCATAGCTGAAGGACCTCGATCACAGGATCGATCACAGGGACGATCATTAGGAAAGCTCATTCGATCCAGTCGCCTATTGCTCGCCTGTTTAGTCTAGAATGACTATATTAAATATACCGCATAAGGCTCCTGGGCATCTAGCGGGCACTTTTCCTTCAAGTAATGTAAACTAACGAGGAACCGATCGGTTTCAGCGTGTGTTTGAGATTGCCACTTACTATTATTTGAACAAGCTTCTCTATGTCGGCAGGTTTTCCATCCGCGGATCGTATCTTGAGCGAAACTTCGCATCGCCTGCGCAGTCTTAGGCTCGACGCAGCGACTGGTATCGGATCGACAACCAGAGAAGTGTCAGCAATTCGTCGCCGCTTTGTCAATCGAAGTGACTCGGCCTTCACTTTGGTCGAATTGCTGGTCGTAATTGCCATCATCTCTGTTTTGGTCTCGTTATTACTTCCTGCAGTTCAATCGGCTCGCGAAGCATCGCGACGAATTCGTTGCGTTAACAACCTAAAGCAACTTGGTCTTGCGATTCAGAATTACGAATCGTCGATCAAGAAGCTGCCCGCGGCAGGTAACTTTGCACCGCCAGAAGAGGCCGTCACTTTTAATCGAGGAGATTGGCGTGTTGAGTTGCGTTCGGGCAACAATCAGAGTTGGCTCGTCACGATTCTACCTTATGTGGAAGAGTCCGCATTGCGTGATCAATTCGACATGAATATTCATGTTGCGAAGACACCGGCGACGGCACTGGAAGCACAACCACCAACTTATCTTTGCCCAAGTGATTTTTCGCAAGCAAGGTTTTTTGTGACTTCAGGTGACTTTACAGCAGATGAAAACCTTTCTGCAAAATTCGGCAAAGCTAATTACGCCGCTTACGCCAATCCGTTTCACACGGACAGCTTTCTTCAGGCAGGGCCAATTGCTCACTACGGGATTCCGCTCCGCAAAATTACCGATGGAACGAGCTCGACGCTTTTGCTATCAGAAGTACGAACACGAGATCGAGAGGACGATCAACGTGGCGCTTGGGCCCTCCCCTGGTCGGGGGCTACTCTGCTCGCCATGGATTTGCACCCTGCCTACTATGGAAAAGCTGATCCGGAAGATGACCAGCGATCAATTGACTTTACGCCCAACGCCCGATCGATTGGTTTGAATCAAACACCGAATAGCTATCAGGCAGACGTCTTGTATCTTTGCAACGATTTGCCGGGCGCGCAGTTTGAGGGGCTTCCTTGCAATCAAGCTTGGAGTGGTTACATATCGGCATCGCCTCGCAGTTTGCATCCGGGCGGGGTAAACGTCTCTTTCTTAGATGGCCGCGTCGCGTTCTTAAAGGATGATGTCGACGAACTCGCCATGGTATACATGATCAATGTCTCAGACGGAGAAGTCGTCGATGCGAGTTACTAACGTAATTCAGTAGCTCTGCAACGTAGTGAGATACATCATGGCCAAGCTGTCCGATAACAACAAAAAATCTCTAATGCTCGGTTACGTTCTTGTAGCCTTGGGGATTGGGTTAATCGTGATCGGCCTGAGCTGGAAACATCTTGTCCCCCCTAAAACCTTTTGGAGCGAAGACGAGGCGGCGACTTATGCTGCCATTGCCGAAGAGGCCCATGCGGCGACATTGGAAGAGGGGCACAATCATGTCCCTGGTCATTCACACACCCATGAAGAAACCAACCTTGAAACTCCAAGCGATCAAATTTCCCCTCGCGAGCAATTTATGTTAGCTCGCGAAGCGCTTATTCAGGCCAAATCAGCTTATCAGCAGACGGGGAAATACCTTTCGGCGTTGGGCGCCTTGGTCGCTTTTGCTGGCATGCTAACTTTACGTTGGCAAGCATAACGATAAACCGATCAAGATCGCTCAACAAATTCACTCGGCGGGCCCTTCACGATCACTCTGGCCCGCGCTACGCTTAAGCTATGCCCGAAGAAATACCAGCCAACGAGTCGGAAGAGCAATCATCAGTTGACCAACAACCAACGGTGATTGAATCAACAGCCGATGGCAACCCGGTCGAAGCGTCATCCGATGAGCCGCTACCCAAGACGCAACGTGATTTTTTTGAACGTGCTGCCCAGAAAGTTCGGTCGAAGTTTCCTAAAACAGCGGGCGTTTATCTTTTTCAAGATGAAAAAGGTCGGGTAATTTACGTCGGCAAAGCGAAGAACTTGCGAGCAAGAGCGGGCAGCTATTTTCTCAAAGCAGCAGCCGAAGAACATCGAACTGCAACGCTCGTCACTGAGATCTACGAAGTCGATTACCTCGATGCTGACAGCGAAGTCGATGCTTTGCTAGTCGAAGCACGGCTCATCAAAGATATTCAGCCAAAGTTCAATCGTGCCTTAAAAGATGGAAAGTCGTTTCCTTATCTACAAATAACGACACACGAAGATTTCCCCCGAGTAGAAATTACCCGCGAGCCCAAGTCGAAGGGGGCCAAGCTTTATGGACCCTTCACGAGTGTCTATGCCGTTCGCGGGGCACTGCAAGTCTTGCAACGGATCTTCAAGTTTCGCACTTGTTCGCTGGATATCGACGAAGGAGACGAACGCTGGCGTTGGTTTCGGCCTTGTTTGCTTGCTTCGATCGACCAGTGTACGGCTCCCTGCAATCTACGGGTCTCGAAAGAAGATTACCGACGCGACATTGCTCGGTTGAAAACATTTCTTGAAGGGGGACGAAAAAAGCTCCTGAAAGAGTTGGTCATCGAAATGGAGCTCGCCTCGAAAGAGCTTCGATTCGAGAAAGCGGCCCGACTACGTGACGAAATTGAATTGCTCAATCGCTTGGACGAACGGGGTGAACTCGAAACGCACGACCAACCCGAGGTCTTTTATGTTGACCCCAAAAAAGGAGTGCTCGGCTTGCAAAAGGTTTTGGGAATGGACAAGCCACCGAAGGTGATCGAAGGGGTCGATATCGCCCATCTAGCTGGCCAAGAGACCGTTGCGAGCGTAGTGCAATTCCTCGATGGGTTGCCCTTTAAGCCAGGTTACCGAAGGTTTCGTATTCGTGAAGTCGAAGGGATCAATGATTTTGCCAGTATTCGCGAAGTCGTCGCCCGACGGTTTATGGGACGACAACAAGCACACGAATCGTTTCCCGATCTGTTGTTAATCGACGGTGGTAAGGGGCAGTTATCGAAAGCGGTTGAGGCATTTACGTCGCTCGACATCCAGCCACCGACAATCATTTCTTTAGCAAAGGAAGAAGAGCTAATCTACCGTCCGGGGCAAAGTGAGCCTTTACGCCTAAGTCGTCACGCCTTTGCCCTTCGGTTGTTGCAATACGTTCGTGACGAATCGCACCGCTTCGCCCAGCACTATCACCATTTGCTTCGCAAAAAACGCACCTTTGGTGAGTGATTCGCAAGTGAAAAAAACGAATTCAGAATGACAAGAATTAGTGAACCAAGGCGACATTGCGGACATGGCGACTGATTGGATCCTTGTCTAGGTTCGCTAATTATCCACCTATTTCTTCAATTCAACTACAACAACCGATTACTCAAGCTCTTTGAGGTTGAACTGCATCAGGGGTTTCTCTTCCACCGGCTCAGCAGGTCGTTGCGGTCCGGAGAGTTCAAAAGTGGCTAGAGTCACGTCGATCACTCCTTTGCTAGAAGCTGGTAGCGAACCGTCGGCGGTCCAGGCTTCGACGAATTGAGTTAAGACTTGCTTCGCGCCCGATTCGTCGAGGGGGATAGCAAGGAATCGCTTCATCGACTCGACATAGCGCGCTTCGCCAAGTGTGTCACGAATCGTATCATCATCCAGTTCAATCAGTTGACCGGTCGAGCTAACGAGTTTGAATTCAGGCCAAATAACGGTTCGTTCGGCAATTTGATCAAACAGGGGATAACAGGCGAGTGGCCACGATTTGTGCATCCTGCCGGCTCCAAGCACGCATTGGACCACAAGGATCATGCCGCCGACGAGCAGTAGCGGTTTCCACCCCCATTGGGGTGCCCAAGCGATTGTTTTTTGGGTTTGTCCTTTAGGAACACTCGGCACACGACACGCACGACTATCGGCAACACGCCGGTATATTTTCCAGCCAATCGCTACTACGGGTGGCAGATAAACAAACGGCAGCAGTGGCCAAAGCATCGGCACACGCCATGCGATTTGCTGGTAAGCGTCGTATCCTTTAGTTGTCTTCCAGTCAGTCGAAGAACCCTCTCCCTTGCCGGGCGCTACTTTCCAAGCCGAGTGCATGTCGGTCATCAGTGCCACGTCGTCCAAATAGCCAAGGCCTTCGGCCTCGACCGCTCGACGATCGAGGGCATTGACGGGACGCAGCGTTTGTAGCCAATCGAATTGATTGAGTATCGCCATGGTTCGTCGGCAAAGGCCACAGTTACCATCGTATAGCACTCGAAGCGGTTCTCTGAACAAGCGTCTTCCAACCCAGGCAAACAGTCGTTGCCAATCGACGAACATCACATACATCGCTTGGAGCGTGATGAAGCTAATTTTCATCAGAAGATTGGTTAGGTTGTGGAACGTAATGCCCATCAACCCCCAAATCGCACGCGTTGGCCTCCAAAGCAACGCGAAAGGTAAACCTAGCTCGAAGACAACAGCAAACAGCGAACCCATTGGTCCCGAGAGGGGCATTTTGTGCAACGGAATCGGAGGCGTGTAGTGTTCGAGCTCAAACCACTTTTGCAACATGTGATTCTCAAGATTGTTGCTAAAAACCCAACTAGGTCCGTTGCTTGCGATCTTCCAGAAGCCAGGAAAAAAATAGACTGTTGCCAGGACAAGCATCGCCACTCGAATCGGCAATCCATAGCGAACCGCCCGTCGTGGTGCGGCTACGATTCCCTTGTCGGCATTCCAAAAGGCACGCCACAGTGCATCAATCGACAGAGCATCTCCACATCGTGAGCATGCTAGAACCGCACCGATCAAAATCACATGATGAATATGGTTTACTTTGCCTGAAAGTTGAGGGATACCAATCAGGTAGATTCCCAGTAGAACACTAATCGTCGTACTAATGCGTGTGAACAAACCAAAGATTGCCATCGTCGTGGTAATCATTGCCAACGTAAGCAGTGGAGCGGCAGTCTCAACGTTGATCGGTAAATAGCGATAGAGCCATTCAGCAAAGAAAGGCCATTGGAACAATTCGCGCGGCCAGGCAGCGTAGGTTAAGATGGGTTGACTCAAGAGCAGATAGAGCAACATGCCAAAGGCGGCGATTCGCAAGATGGCCAAATTAAGCGGTGCTGCCGAGGCAAACAGGAAGCGACGCACACGACG
>CAYGQU010000115.1:0-7928 GCA_964352045.1 uncultured Planctomycetaceae bacterium | reverse complement strand
ATAGTACTCTACCCGTGGTACCTGAAGAAGCGGTTGAATTGGTAGATGCCATTCGTGCCGAAAGAGCGGCTCATCGACTTGCTTTGCAAGAAGAACTCCCGGCCCTTGAAAGCGAGCTAGCTAAGTTCGATGCTGAAGATGCTGCTAATCTTTTGCGCCTTCAATATGATGTCGCGACACGCAATGCCTCCCATGTTGAGAAGGCAATTAAGCTGGTCAAAGATCAGATTAAATTGGAACGGGAGGTAGCTGCTAAGGATTCCGTTCGCAAAGCCAAGGTGGAAGCCATCATTGCGACACCAGCCTTAAAAGCATACGCCGAACGTAATCATGAATTAGCCGAGACAAAAGAGGCGATTACGCATAAGTTGAACCAAACCGACTTGCAACTAAAAATAGCTCAGGACGCCTATTCAAAGCTCAACGAACAGTTAAAGTCGACCCGCAAGAAAGTTGATTTGGTGGGTGAAACGAGTGCTGTCGGTGCGTTACTAAGAAAACAACGTTTGTCGCTCCCCAGCACCAACATCAGGCAAGCCTCGGCATCAACGAAGAAATCACTCCTTGATGAAACCCAGTACAATCAGCTAGAGAGCTTATCCGACACAAGTGAATTGGATTTCACGGAAAGAAAATCGCTTCTCGACGAAACTCAGTATCAACAATTTGAGTACGAAGACGAGAGGAAACAGCTTGATGACATTGATGCTCTTGTCGCAACCATTGTTGCTGAGTCAGGAGTAATGGATGAAGAGCGAGTTGCGTATCTTGAAACGGCTTCTCGAGAGATGCTTAATCGGAAACGAGGCTACTTGGACTCTCTCCTCGAAACGCTTGAGTCTTATTTTAATACGCTCGTTGAGCTTGACAGTACAGATCGACAATTTGTTTCGCTTAGCAAAGAGTACGCTAGTTTTATTGACGAACGGGTCCTTTGGATTCGAAGCGGTAAACTTATCACAAAAGATTTTGGTGTCGATGAATCCGATACTTGGATGATTAGTCCTGCCAAGTGGTCGCAATTAACTTTTGCCTTGCTGAATGAGGCGATACGCAAACCGTTTACCTATGGCTGTGTTAGTTGCTTGTTTGTTCTTCTACTTTTTTACGGGCGTCGCTTGAGGCTCCGCTTACGAGAGATGGGAGTCGTAGCTTCCAAAGTCAATTGTCGTTCGATAGCCCCTACGCTCAGTTCGATACTGTTTACGGTATTAATTTCTTTAGTTTGGCCTGCGTTATTTGCCCTTTTGGCCTGGAGGATTGGACGACTTGAAGAGCAGGGGGAGTTTGCTGCGGCAGTTAGCCAAGGTCTGTTCTGCCTTAGCTTACTATTGGCACCACTTGAATTGTTCAGGCAAGTTTGCCGTCCGAGCGGTTTGGGTGAGGCACATTTCGCTTGGTCATTTTCAGCGACACAATCGATTCGGAGACGACTTCGCTGGTTTACCTTTTTGGCTTTACCATTTGCCTTTTTTACCGCAGCACTTTTAGCTATTGATACGACGCATGGCAGAGATTCTATCGAGCGAATCTGCTTCATAGCCGGGATGTTCTCACTTGGCATGTTTGCTTTTGGCATGTTTGGTTCGCAAGGAGTTCTTAAGGAACAAATCAAGAACCATCCTGCAGGCTGGGTTGGGCGTTTACAGCATGTATGGCCTTGGCTTGCCGCGGCGGTGCCTGTTTCGCTTGCGGGTCTTGCTTTCACTGGCTATTACTACACGGCTCAAGTCCTTTCATGGCGACTTTTTGCCACTTGCTGCTTTATGGCTGCTTTGGTTGTGCTTCGATCCATGTTGCTTAGATTGCTTTTCCTAAGACGACGTGCGCTAAGCATCGATCAAGCTCGCGAAAGGGCCGCCGCTGCATCAGCCGCAGCGGCATCAGCAGGTGAACCGACGACTTCCGTCGCAGCCGTTGTTACTGGCGTGAATTCCGAAACGCCTAAGGCCGACCTCACTGCCCATAGTCAGCAAACACGTCGCTTGGTGACGACTGGAATGTTTGCTGCTTCTGTTATCGGAATCTGGTTAATTTGGGTACAAGTTCTGCCTGCTTTGGGAATGCTTGATAAATATCCACTCTGGCCCAGTAGCACCGAATTGACAAGTTCGCAGGTTGCAGTAACAAAAGCACCTGTGAGTAACATGATTCCGATGAGTGGCATCGCAGGGTCCGAAAATTCTGTTACCGACAATCAAACGACTAGCAAAATACCAACGTATTCAGACCTCGTATTTGCCATCTTCATTGCCTTCTTAACTTTCGTACTGGCTCGCAATGGTCCGGGGCTCCTCGAGATATCGGTTTTGCAACAATTGCCACTGGATGCCTCGGTTCGCTACGCAATCACAACGCTCGTTAGTTACGCAATCGTTTTGATAGGCGTCGTTGTTAGTTGCTCGACGATAGGGCTTGAATGGTCGCAAGTGCAATGGCTGGCAACCGCTTTGACTTTTGGTTTAGCCTTTGGCTTGCAAGAGATGTTCGCCAACTTTGTTGCTGGGCTAATTATCTTACTCGAACGTCCTATCCGGGTGGGCGATGTTGTGACAATCGACGACGTCTCGGGTGTCGTATCAAGAATTCGCATCCGTGCGACTTCCATTACGAATTGGGATCGCAAAGAGTATGTGGTTCCTAATAAAGAATTCATCACGGGACGACTACTGAATTGGACCTTATCCGATAAAGTTAATCGTATTGTAATCAACGTAGGCGTTGCCTACGGATCCGATACGGAACGCGCTCGTCAGTTACTATTGGAGGCGGCAAACAGCCATCCATTAGTCCTTAAAGATCCCCCTTCGGTAGCAACTTTTGAGGGCTTTGGAGACAACTCGCTAAATTTAGTTCTCAGAACCTACTTAGCGAACCTCGATGATCGACTCGAGGTGATTCACCAGTTACATACCAAGGTGAACGAAGCATTCCGTGCAGAAAAAATCGAAATTGCCTTCCCGCAGCGCGATCTACATATTCGCACAGCTCCCGAGGCCTTGAAAATCGCATTAGACAGCGATCAGGTTGAAATCACACGTACGAATGAAGCTGCCTAAATACGCTGCCGGTCTTGCTCATCCTAGCCAGCCTTTGCGCCAAAAAAAGACAAACATTCCACTTGAAAGCGATAGCATCACTGCCCAGACGAGTGGATAAGCCCATTTGAAATGCAATTCTGGCATGTGCTCAAAATTCATTCCGTAAACGCCGGCAACGAAAGTTAGGGGGATAAAAATGCTTGCCATTATGGTAAGCACCTTCATGACTTCGTTCATTCGGTTGCTTATCGACGATAGGTAAGTATTCATTAAACCTGTTACCATTTCACGATACATTTCAGCAACTTCCGAAGTTTGCACGCAGTGATCATAAGTATCACGGAAATAGATCTGCACGTCGGTCGTAATCGCTGCATGATCGCCACGCACCAAGGAGTTCATCGCTTCGCGCTGGGGCCAGATGCCGCGGCGTAGGTTTACGAGTTGGTTTTTGATTCGATTGAGTTGTCGTAACAATTCTGGCTTCGGATTCGTAACGACCGAATCTTCTAAACCTTCAAGTTGCTCGCCGATTTTTTCTAACATCGGATAATAGCCATCAATAATCGTATCGGCGATAGCATAGGCTAAGTAGTCAGGGCCATGTTTTCTAATAATTCCTTTACCTGTTCGAATTCGTTTTCTAACGGGGTCAAATACGTCACCGTATTTTTCTTGGAAAGTAATGACGTAATTGCTACCAACGACAATACTAACCTGTTCGCTATCGACGGCCCCCTCATGCCAGCCAAGTACCATTTTAAGAATGAGCAAAAGGTGATTATCGTATTCGTCTGCCTTAGGCCGCTGAGGGACATTTACCACGTCACTCAGCAGCAAAGCATGCAAGCCAAATATCTGGCCGATTCGATGCATCATTGACTTGTCACCAAAACCTTGAATGTCGATCCACGAAATCGTTCCTTCACGGGTAACACTGGCTAGGCTTTCGACATCAGTGATAGCTTCTTCTTCAACCCCAGTTGGCTGGTATCGCATGACTTTGATCCGTGGCTCGGGCGAACGCTTGGGAATGACCAAGGTACCAGGAGCGGATCCGATTTTTGCATTTCGCTTCTTAAACATTGATCTCTTTCTAATTCCATCTAGCAGAAGGCATCGTATTGCGTCTGGCTATCACGGCAGGGGTTCGCCTAGAAAATCAGCTAACTTGTTTTCCCAATCGGGTTCCGAGGTCACCCGTAGTAATGCTTGATTTACGGTTTCTCTTAGCGGACTATTGGGCGATAAAGCAAAAGCATAATCTTGCCGCTCGAATACTGCAGGTACAACGAAAAGCTTGTTGTCAAATCTCTTATGAATTTCATATCGGAGTACAGGCGCATCGTAGACAATTGCATCACAGTCGCCTTTAAGCAACGAATCAAGCGCAGCATCGACATTATGATGCGAACGATAATAGATTCTTCGTGATCTCAAATACTTTGCCGACGTCGATTCAGCGATGGTTGCTACACGGACTCGCGAAAGATCGGTCGGCCCATTAATTCTCGATCGCAGCTGCGTTACGGTCAGAGCCGAAGTTACCGCAGCAGTAAAACTTGCGATGATAAATAAACCGGAAAACATCCAAACCAACCCGATCATACGTCCTGGGGCAGTTTTTGGCACTTTATCACCATACCCGACTGTCGTAAGGGTTACCGCCGACCACCATAGCCCCGATGCGATGCCTCGGATGGCCCCGCCACCAAACTGCTCGCGGTTGGCATGTCTTTCAAAAAAGTAAAGCGCTACTGCCGTAAATAGCATGGTTGCGAGCAATCCTGCCAAGATAAGCAGGAAGGTTGGCGACAACACTGATCGTACCAAATCCAAGAAACCCTCCTTTCGGCCATCTAACGCTACGGCGATACCTAGTCCCGAGCTAAAGTAGGGATGCGAAAAATCAACTCGTTTTTCACGCTCGAAGTTAACCGTCAGGGCAGCCGCCGCGATATCGACTTCCCCATTTTCGACGGCTGTAATCATCTCTTCGAGTCCATATTCTTTCAGTTCGATTTTGACTCGATTATCCTCTACCTGCTCGATTTCCTTTCGGACTTCTTCTAATAAGAGCATACTGATTCCAGTCCACTCTCCTTCCTCACTTCGCATTGAAAAGGGGGGGACTTCGCGAGTCGCGACTCGAAGCGTTTTTGTTTTCGGCGACGCCCCTTGGCCACTTACGTCGCAGACACCCATGAAAAGCATGAAGCATGCGGCAATCAATTGCCGTGCCGGCGTTCTTTCAGAAAAGTGTAAAAGCAACATCCGTTTGCCTTGCAGTTTGTGAACTATTCACCCAGATAACGAAAAATCATGTCTTCCCAAAGATCACTTGCACGGTAACGGAGCAACGCAGTATTCAGTGGTTTACGAAGCGGGCTACCGGGCGGTAATCCGATCGCGTACTCTTGCGTATTAAACGAAACGGGAAGAACTTGCATCGTTGCAACAAAATCGTTCGCCACCATATACCTTAAAAGGGGTTTGTCGTAGACGATTGCATCGGCTTTGCCATCTGAGACCGTTTGCATTGCATCTACAACGGTTGGAAATGACCGAGAGCTAATTCGCCTTCGTCGTAGATAATCTTCCGCCGTACTCGATTCGACAGTCACGACTCGAATGTCTCGCAGGTCTCGTGCTCCTGTAATGCCGGTGTCAAGCTGCTGCACGGTTAAAACCGATGTGATAACACCCGTTAAAACAGACAAAAGCATTAGACTAGCGAGCATTGCCGACACAGCAACCAGTCGGCCAGCCGTACTAACAGGCACGATTCCTTTGTGCCCTAGCATGAGGATGATCGACCACCAGATACCCATTTCGATTCCTTGACGTTTTCTCCCACCAAACATATTGGGATTCACCTTACGTTCTAATCGCCAAAACAAAAAACCACAAATTGCGATAAGTACGAACATGCAAGCCACGATTTTAAGTAATCGTTTTGATACGACACGTTTAATAAGATTCCATACATTAGTCCGACCGTCGGCTTGTACCGCAATTCCAAGCCCGGTCGTAAAATGCGGATGGCAAAATTCGATTTTTTGGTGCCTTTCCGAAGTGACGCTGATAGCTGCCACGGCGGCGTCGAGCCCTCTTGATTCGAGGCCGCTGATCATTTCGTCCAAAGACATTTCTCGGAACTCGTATTCCAACTCAAGCTCACTGGCGATATGGTTCCAAAGCTCGATGCTGATCCCTAACCACTCACCATTGGCATTCTTAAACGCAAACGGGGGAGAGTGTTTGGTGCCAACCACCAACCGTTTGGTCGTTAGTGGTTTATCGGATGAGATTTCTTGACCAACGACATTAGGTACTATGCAAAGCAGCAGGAAAAGGACGGAGCAAAATAAACAAAATCTTCCGAAGAAAAAATCGTTGGTTTCCGTAGTAGAAGTCGATTCTAGTAAACACATACACTCAAGCTAACCCGCCGTGTTAAGTGACGCAATATCGGACGTTGGGACATTTTTAATCCAAGGTGTAAATAAATATGGTATAACCGTTCCGCATTGTACCCGAATTTGTTGCAACTACGAGGCAAGTTACCCCCTTTATACGAGTTCGTATAAAGCCAAGGTATGCTTTCACTTTCTTGAAGGAACGAACGATGAAACTTGGGATCTTATCCGCGTCACCAAAGTGCTATAGCACTGCGAGGCTGGTTCAAGCAGCAGAAGAGCGTGGACACGAAGTTAAGGTACTTAACACCTTACGATTCTCGATCGACTTGGAAGCAGGGCAGCCTGATCTTTACTACCGATCGAAAGTGATGGCTGATTACGATGCCGTTATCCCCCGAATCGGAGCGTCAATTACCTATTTCGGAACAGCCGTTGTTCGTCAATTCGAGCAAATGGATGTCTACACTCCGAACACTGCTAACGGCATCACCAACTCGCGTGACAAGTTGCGTTCGATGCAAATTCTCAGTCGACATGAAATTGGGATCCCTTATTCTACCTTCGTCCGAGATCGAGCCGATGTGATGCCTGCTATCATGCGAACGGGTGGTGCGCCGATTATCATTAAGATTTTAGAAGGAACCCAGGGGATCGGCGTCATCTTGGCCGAAACGACCAAGGTGGCGGAAGCAATTATCGAAACCCTTCAAACCGCGAAACAAAACGTCCTGATTCAGCAGTTTGTAGCGGAGAGCAAAGGAAAAGATATTCGCGCCTTTGTCGTAGGAGATCGGGTAATCGCTGCTATGCGCCGCGTTGCCCAAGGGGATGAATATCGAAGCAACGTCCACCGGGGTGGAAATACTGAAGCGATAACACTCGATCCGGTCTATGAAGAAACAGCCGTTCGCGCGGCACAAATCATGGGGCTACGCATGGCAGGTGTCGATATGCTCGAAGGTAAAGATGGCCCCCAGATTATGGAGGTCAATTCTTCGCCTGGGCTCGAAGGCATTGAAGGGGCAACGGGTCTCGATATCGCAGGTGCTATCGTTGACTACTGTGCCAACCAGGTAAATTTCCCAGAAATCGACCTGCGTCAACGCCTGACCGTTTCAAAAGGTTACGGCGTCGCCGACGTCGTTATTCCGGAAGGTTCTGAATCGGTAGGAAAAATGATTTCAGAGACGGGCCTTAGGGTGAAGGACATTGTGGTATTGAATCTACATCGTGGTACAAGCGTAATCTCAAATCCAAAAGACTCGCGAGTTCTTGAACCGGGGGATGTGCTGCTCTGCTACGGCAAACTCGAATCCATGCGTGACCTTGTCCCCAAAAAGCAATTAAAGAAACGACGCGTTAAGGTAAGAGAACTTGACCCAGCGTTGGTTGAAAGCTTGGGGACTGAGTCTTAAGTTAATCTGATTTTTACAACTTCTATTAAAACTATAGTAATATCTAAAAT